>JAYVPZ010000353.1:0-5187 GCA_043757105.1 Aestuariivirga sp.
ATTCCAATCATCTGCCGAGATGTCTTTAAGCGAATTGATAGTTGTTATTTTGGCGGTCATGCCGGGTGATAATTCTCGAAGGTTATTTGATCAGAGTAACGCAAGGCTCGGTATGCTTGTTCGGGAGAGCGTAATGTCCAACATATTACGGGATGACCGCGATCTCGGATTTCATTCACCACTGCAAAGGGCAGACCGTTAGCGTCAAACGAAACAAAATGCGGTTTGGTGAGCGGAAGATGTGAGAAACTTTGCATTTCAAGGCGGCGCGGCAGAGAAAGCATATCGTAGTAAGGATCAGTCACACGGTCAGCCGTAATCCCGCGCACGGTGACGGGTGAACGCTCGGCCACACACGCAATGAGATGTGGATCAAACGACATCAACGCATAAGGCCCATCATAATCTGCTAGCACATCCAGCGCACGGTTTGTAAGAGTCATATCTTCATCCCACAGTGATTTGATTTCAATCACCAGAGTTGCACGACCATCGACCTGTTCCAACAATTCGCTAAGCGTTTGGATTTTATCATTGCCTTGACAGAATTGTTTTTGCTTCAATTCTTTTGTTGTAAAATTATTGACCATGCCATTGCCGTCCATCAAACGGTTAATGGTATCATCGTGAAACACCACCGCCTCGCCATCTTTAGTCAACCCAATGTCACATTCGATTGCATAGCCATGTTTGATTGCCGCAGAGAAAGCACTTTCACAATTTTCGACGATGCCCTCCGTTGCATTGTGCAGACCACGATGGGCTATGGGACGCGCCACGAGCCATTTTAAATCCCGCATTTGCGGCGAAAAGCGCATAAATTATTCGAGCTCAACAATGGCTTCGACTTCAACCGCGCAACCAAGCGGCAATGATGAGACGCCAACGGATGACCGCGCATGACGACCCTTGTCACCAAACACTTCGACCATCAAATCTGAAGCGCCATTGACCACTTTTGGATGATCTTTGAAATCTGCTGGGCCGGCCACAAAGCCAACGAGTTTCACGATCCGCTTAATCTGTGTGAAGTCACCACCCGCTGCAACGCGCATTTGGGCGATTAGATTGATGGCGCATTGGCGGGCTGCAAGAACGCGATCATCAAGTGTCAATTCACCGCCCTCTTGTGTCAGCTTGCCATCTTTCAGAGGAATCTGGCCGGACATATAAATCAATTTGCCAACAATTACCCAAGGTACATAGTTGGCCACGGGGGCTAGGGGCGTTGGCAGTTCGATGCCAAGTATTTTGAGTTTTTCGTCAATGATGTTCATATGATTGTTAAACCTTATTTAGACGTTGTTTCGCCATAGTCTATGTTAGGATAGAGTTTAAACGTCCGTTCTTCGGCTTGTCACGGGATTAATGAAACATGCGGCTTTTTAAATCGGGTTTGGCTTTGGTCTTGATGTTGGGTTCGGCGCAGGCTGCAACGCTGGCGTCCCACCGTGCAATTTATGACCTAACCCCGACGCGTTTGGACAGCGGCAGTGGCTATAGCTCGATTGAAGGGCGTTTGGCTTACGAACTGACCGGAACAGCCTGTGACGGTTGGGCTGTCACTTACCGAATAGCCAATCGTTATGTGCAAGCTGAAAAGGGCACTCAAGTTTTGGATACTCAGCTCACCACTTGGGAATCAGGTGATGGCTTGGAAATGAACCTGAGCCAAAAGCAATTTGTTGAGGGCAATCTCGATTCTGAAGAAAAACTGAAGGTGAAGCGCGAAAAGGCAAATTTGGAAGCAAAAGGCCAAATGAGTAAACCGAAGGAATTGGATTTTATTGTTCCTTCAGAGGCCCTGTTCCCCTCAACACATCAGGTGCATTTGCTTGATGTGGCAAAAAGAGGCGAAAGCCGTGATGCTTCAATCGTGTTTGATGGTTCCGACGGCGAAAAGACATATAAGGCAATAAGTTTTATTGGAAAAATGCGTGCCCCCGGCACTTTCGCACCAGATAAAGACAATGAAGAAACGTCACCTCTGCGTGGCTTGCCGTCGTGGCCAATCACCATCAGCTATTTCCCAACAAATGACGACAGTGTTGAAAAGCCAGTCTATCAGGCGAGCTTTAACATGTACGACAACGGCGTTTCGACCGATTTGGTCTTGGACTACGGCACTTATGCTTTGAAGGGCAAATTGGCGAAGTTAGACATGCTCAAGATGGACGCTTGCGAAGTTAAAACTGGAAACTGAGATTCTGCTTTAAATTTGTGCTTTGATACCCATCTAAGCCTCTGGGCCGGGAAGGGACGATTTACGCTAATGTCTGATCAATTGAGCAAAGCTGCTTCGTCAGCGGACGTTGCATCGTTTTTGGAAAAGGTGAACCGTTTGGCCACCTCGCCAAACACAGGCGACGGCCGATTGATATTTGCGATGGATGCCACCATGAGCCGACAGCCAACATGGGATAAGGCCTTGGGTATTCAGGGCCAGATGTTTACAGAGGCCAAGAAAGCAGGCGGACTTCAAGTGCAGCTTTTGTATTTCCGAGGCTTTGGTGAATGTCGTGCTTCGAAGTGGGTGGCTGATCCAGAAACACTTGGTCGGCTTATTGGCAAAGTGAGTTGCCAAGGTGGCAACACGCAAATCAGCCGCATTCTTGATCATGTGAAAAATGAAACAACCAAGTCCCGCGTGAATGCCGTGATCTATGTTGGCGATGCGCAGGAAGAAAGCATTGATGTGCTTTGTCAATCCGCAGGTGAATTGGGTTTGATGGGAACGCCACTGTTTATGTTCCAAGAGGGTGACGACCGGGCGGCGATGACTGGATTTCAGGAATTGGCGCGGTTGACACGCGGGGCGTATTTCAAGCTCGACGAAAACAGCCCAAATGTTCTGGCGGAACTCTTGCGTGCTGTAGCCGCCTACGCTGCTGGCGGCCGCAAAGCATTGGCGGATAAGGCCAAGGGCGGTGGAGCTGCGCGGTTGCTTTTGGATCAATTAAGCTAATCATGCCGCAAATCATAATTGCTTTGATAATTGTTTTTGGTGGCTTGTGGATGATCCGCAAGATGGCAAAGCTTGGGCCAGCGGGCGCTTCGAACTTTGTGCAAAAAATTGCGGGCGTCGGTATCATGGGTGTTTCTGGCCTATTTTTAATTCGTGGAAATATGAGTGTGGCCACGACGTTGTTTGCAGTTGGAGCCGGGCTGTTTGGAAAGTCTTCAATTTTTCCAAATGGCTTTACTTGGGGCAAAGCCAAAACGCCGGGCCAGACCAGCACGGTGACGACCAGTCTGCTCGCAATGGTGTTAGATCATGATAGTGGGGCTATGGCCGGACATGTCGTTGCGGGGCAGTTTGCCGGACGCGCACTTTCGGAATTGAATGACATTGAACTTCGAAGTTTCTATGTGAGCTGCCAAACTTCACCTGACCAAAGCCTTGCCCTGCTTGAAGCGTGGATTGCCCGCGAAAGGCCAGACTGGCGCGGCGGTGATAGCGGCAACGCAAGCGGCAAACGCACCGCGCAATCACTTTCGAAACCTGAAGCTTATGATCTGTTAGGACTGAAACCCGGAGCCAGCATTACTGAAATCAAAGCAGCGCATAAGCGTTTGATGAAAGAGTTTCACCCAGACAAAGGCGGCACTGATTATTTAGCTGCAAAAATCAATGAAGCAAAAGATGTGTTGCTGAGAGCCTAAACCAAACCTTCGCGCTTCAGATCCTTCGTCACATCTTCAATCGCATTACCCAGTGTATTCACAATAAAATCTGCCTGCTTCATTGAAAGGGTCAGTGGCGGCGACATGACATCGAGATGACCAATCGGGCGCACCAATAGTCCATTCAACTCGCACACATTTGAAATCCGCTTCGAAATATTTATGCCATCGTCGAGTTGGGCCTTGGTTTCTTTGTTGGCAACGTACTCAACACACATCATCAAGCGCTTGCCTCGCACTTGGCCGACCATGGTCAGGCTTTCCAATTCTCGCAACCGCGACTCAAAATGATCTCCCACTCTGGCCGCGTTGCCCAGCAAGTCTTCGCGTTCAATAATTTCAATATTTTTGAGGCCTACCGCACAACAAATCGGATGACCAGAATAAGTAAAACCATGGGCAAACCAAACTTCAGGATCAGGCGCACTGATAGCTTCATGAATTGCATCAGAATAAAGCGTGGCCCCTAAAGGCAAATAGCCAGACGTCAGGCCCTTGGCGCAAACGATCATATCCGGTTCAAAGTCGAATAAATCCTTGCTTGCAAACCAGTGGCCTAGCCTGCCGAACGCCGATACCACTTCATCCGCGATAAACAGAATGCCATTTTCCTTGGCAACAGCAGCCATGCGCTTGAGATAGCCATTAGGCGGAACCACAACTCCACCAGAGCCTTGGATGGGCTCTGCAATGAAAGCAGCGATATTTTCTTTGCCGAGTTGTGTGATCTTCGCTTTAAATTCATCAACCAAAAAATCCGTGAATTGATCTTCGCTCAATCCTTCAAGGCGACGGTAAGGGTAGGGCGCGGAGAGGTGATGAATGATATC
The DNA here is from genome assembly GCA_043757105.1 of Aestuariivirga sp. Classification (GTDB taxonomy): domain Bacteria; phylum Pseudomonadota; class Alphaproteobacteria; order Rhizobiales; family Aestuariivirgaceae; genus Aestuariivirga. The sequence continues at coordinate 4,515 of JAYVPZ010000353.1, forward strand.
GTTGATGTACTGGAAATTAGGCCCGCGATCCCCCACCCGGTTGCCCATCGACATGCCGAGATAAGTTGAACCGTGATATGAATTCATGCGTGAGATAATGTGTTTGCGCGAGGGTTCACCGCGCCGGCCGTGATAAAAATGGGCCAGTCGAATAGCGGTGTCATTGGCGCAAGAACCAGATAGTGAAAAGAAAACATGATTGAGTGATTCAGGTGCGAGTTCCGCCAGCTTGGCAGCGAGTTCAGCGGCTGGTGCATTCGTCATGTCTACAAAAGGGTTTGCATAAGCCAATTGCCGCGCTTGATCTGCCATTACCTCAGCAATCTCATGGCGGCCATAACCAACATTCACGCACCACATGCCACCAAGGCCATCGAGATATTCATTGCCTTTGGAGTCTTTGATCATGCAGCCATTGGCCTCAGTGATGATCATTGATCCTTCAACTTTGAAGCTATCAAAATGGGTAAATGGATGAAGCAGGTGCTTCCGGTCTTTTTCCCAGATTTCGCTGGCATTAATTGAATTGCTGTTTTGTAAGTGCATAACGAGATCCTCGCCTGCACTTGAAAGCACTAGAGCCTCGGATGGTCTGCCTGAGTCGAATTTGATTCCCAAATCAGGTGCGACGTGATTCAATATGCGCGGAGGTGATTGCCATGCCGCATCCTTT
>JAYVPZ010000354.1:0-5177 GCA_043757105.1 Aestuariivirga sp.
GGGGATTATAGCAGTCTAATGGATTCGTCACCTTCGTCCTCTACCACAAAGCGGGAGAGGAAAGGGGCCCATCGCTTGCGATGGGATAGGTGAGGGTAAGTCTTCCCATGCCGCCAAGAGGCCCTCATCTATCCCATCTCACTATCGTTCGATGGGCCCCTTTCTTCTCCCGCTGGCGCGAGCGAAGACGATTACAAAAACCATCTCCCTCAAGGGGAGAAGGTTGAGTTCAAACCCGCACCACAACAACCTTACAAACCGGCTTCTTGCCCCAGATGTTATCCGCCTCGCGTCTGATCGCGTTGCGCACCACTTCTTCCACCGTTGCGTCATCCTTGCGCTTGGCCCTCGGCATTGAGTCAAAAGCCTTCTCGGCGGCTTCGGCGAAGTCTTCGTCGAGGCCTTCGGGAACTCCGTCGGCGATGATCACCGTGTCTTCGGCCAGTTCAAATTTTTCGGTGATCACCACTGTGGCGAACACGATTCCGGCGAAGGATAATTTGCGGCGGTGTTTTGCGGGGCCGTCGGCGCTATCGACGATTAGTTTGCCATCCACGTGCAAGCGTCCACCGGGGGCTTCGTCGATGATTTCGGCTGGGCCGGGGCATAGCCTGGCGATTTTCAAATCTTCGAGGATCAGGGTTTCTTTGATGCCTTGGGCTTTGGCAAAAGCTGCATGGGCGCGAAGGTGACGCGGTTCGCCGTGCATGGGCACCACGATACGCGGGCGCACCCATTCATACATCAGTTTCAATTCGCCTTGGCGCGGATGGCCAGACGAATGCACTAAAGCATCATCGGCTGTGATTATCTCTACATCCAGCTGCGCCAGATTATTATGGACAGCGGAAACAATTTTTTCATTGCCCGGAATTGTGCGAGCGGAGAAGATCACCATGTCCCCCTCTTCTAAAGCGATATTCGGATGCGCGTCTTCACCGATGCGAGCGATGGCAGCGCGGGGTTCGCCTTGGCTGCCCGTGCACAGCAGCATAATCTTTTCGCGTGGCAGATAGCCGAAAGCATCTTCATCGAGGAATTTGCCTGCGTCTTTAAGGTATCCGCAGATGCGCGCGGCTTCGATGGTGTTGCGCATGGCCCTGCCCGCAATCACAATCTCGCGGCCTGCTGAACGAGCGGCTTTGACGGCGGACGCGATGCGCTCCACATGCGAGGCAAAAGTGGTCACGGCCACGCGGCCTGTGGCGTTGGTGATAATATCGGTCAACGTGGCGGCCACATCTTGCTCGGACGGCGACATGCCTTCGCGCAGAACATTGGTTGAATCACACACCAGCACATCTATGCCTTTGTCACCGATTTCGCGGAAACGTTTTTCGTTGATGGTTGGGCCTAAGAGTGGCGTGCGGTCGATTTTCCAATCGCCGGAATGCAGCACCTTGCCGAATTCAGTTTCGATATAGAGCGCGCAAGATTCTGGGATGGAATGCGTGACGTTCACGAACTCAAGCGTGAACGAGCCGAGGGTGAATGGCTTCAGCGGTTTGTGGATGATGACTGGCACATCTTCTTCAATGCCGTGTTCGCGGAATTTCAGTTTCATCAATTCAGCGGCAAATGCTGTGCAATGCACTTCGCATTTCAGCTGCGGCCAAAGCCGCGCCACGGCACCGATGTGATCTTCATGAGCATGAGTGATGACGAGGCCAGACAAGCGCTTGCGGTTTTTGGCGATGAAGCCAACGTCAGGCAGGATCACGTCTACGCCCGGCTCATTTTCATCACCGAATTTGACGCCCAGATCGACCATCAACCATTCGCGGTGGCTGGCTGGCCCCACGCCATAGCAATAGCAATTCATGCCAATCTCGCCTGTGCCACCAAGCGGCAGGATGACGAGGTCGTTTAGGGGTTCGTGTTTTTTCTTGGCGTTCATGCCGTGTGGTTCTCTTTTGTTTGTGGTGTTACGCGCACATCGCCCGCGTGGATTGTGATTTCTGTGTTGTCTGGCTGAATGAGGATCATGGCTCCATCGTCGCTCAGACCCTTGAATATGCCTTGGCGGATTGCTTGGCCTGTGTCCACTGACAGCTTTTTGCCAAGGTTAAGGGCTTTTGACTCCCACGCGAATTTAATGGTTTCGAAATCCGCGCCATTGTTCCATATTTGCAGCCAATTTTGTAGGCTTGCGGACAGCACTTCATGTGCTGCTTTAACTGATGTGACCTTCAAATGCGTGGCGGCATAAAGCGTGTCTTTGGGCGCATGGGCGATGTTCATGCCGATCCCCAAAGCGATTTGCGACGGTGATAAAACTTCGGATAATATGCCGCAGAATTTTGCCCCGTCGATCAAGCAATCATTCGGCCATTTCAATGTTATAGGCGTATTTTTGATGAAAGTGGTTGCAACGTCGTGGACTGCCAAAGCGGCCACAAAACTGATCTGTGCCAGTTTGGATTGAGGTGCTGCACAAGGGAGCAAAAGCGTGGAATAGAGATTGCCGGGTTCTGAATGCCACGTTCGGCCCAAGCGGCCCCTACCCGCCTTTTGCTCATCCGCCACAATCCAAATCGGCCCGCGCTCACCCTGCTCATAGAGACGACGCGCTTCAGAATTAGTGCTGTCGATTGTATCGTAGTGGAGAATTTGGATCTGCTTGTTCAACTTAATACAATGATGCGGCAGCACCCGCTGCAAGTTGGACTAAGGGTTGGGCGAACACAGCGAACAACAAAGCAAATGCCCCTGCTGCATAAATCACCCAGTTCACTTCTGTATCAGTCTGATCAAACGCTGCGGCCGGGGCATCAAAATACATGATCTTGATAATGCGCAGATAATAATAGGCGCCGACAACACTGGCGAGAACGCCGATGACGGCCAGTGCAAACAGGCCAGAATGAATGGCGGCGAGGAACACAAAATATTTGCCGAAGAAGCCAGCCAGTGGCGGAATACCGGTGAGTGAGAACATCAACATGGCCAACACAAAAGCATGGCCCTTGTTGTTGCGGGCAAGGCCGGAAAGATCAGAAATCTGTTCGACGTAGACGCCCTTGCGCCGCATAGCGATGACACATGCGAACACGCCAAGCGTGGTGACCAGATAGATCAACATATAAACGATGACACCCTGGATGCCTTCAACAGAACCTGCAGCCAAGCCCACCAATGCAAAGCCCATATTGGCGATGGATGAATAAGCTAGCAGGCGCTTGATGTTGGTTTGGCCGATGGCTGCGAAAGCGCCCAGCACCATAGACGCGATGGACACGAACACGACGATCTGTTGCCAATCTTGGCTGATGGCTGAGAACGGCCCGACCATGACGCGGCAGAACAAGGCGATGGCTGCAATTTTTGGGGCGGCGGCAAAGAAGGCTGTGACAGGTGATGGTGCGCCTTCATAAACATCAGGCGTCCACATGTGGAACGGCACGGCGCTGACTTTGAACGCAAGGCCTGCAATGATGAACACAATGCCGAAGATGATGCCGAGGTTTGAGCCTGAAACGGCTAAAGCCGTTCCAATGTCGGTGAAGCCAGTGTGGCCTGTGAGGCCGTAAACCAGTGACGCGCCATAGAGCAACATGCCGGACGAAAGCGAACCCAAGATGAAATATTTGAGGCCGGCCTCAGATGATTTGGCACTGTCGCGGTTGATGGCAGCCACCACATAAAGCGCCAGCGATTGCATTTCGAGGCCCATGTAAAGCGTGATCAAATCATTGGCTGAGATCATGATCAACATGCCGACGGTGGCCAGCATGATGAGCACTGGATATTCATTCGAATCCATCTTGGTGCGGGCCAGATATCGGCCTGACATGGCAAGGGCCACGGCAGAACCCAGCAGTGCCAACACTTTCATGAAGCGCGCAAATGGATCAGCCACGAATGCGCCACCAAATGCTGTGACGGTTCCACTGCCTGACTTCCACACGATCATGCCAGCGACTACGATGAAGGCAGCGATGGCCGCCACCCGAATGGCACTGGGTGTTATGGATTTGGAGAACACGCCTTCCATCAACAAAATCATCGCCAGAACAGCGAGGACGATTTCAGGAAGGGCTGCGGCTGCGCCGATTTGCTGGAACAAGGGGATCATTTCATCACCGCGTGTAATGTTTTCAAAATGGCTTCAACGGGTGTGCCGAACACATCCAAAAGCGGTGAAGGGTAAATGCCGAAAAAGATCGTCAACACAACCAGCGGCCCAAGCAAGGCCAATTCGCGCGGGGTGATGTCTGGCAAGTGCATCAAGGACGGCTTGTCGAGAACGCCGAATGCAACACGGCGATAAAGCCAGAGCGCATAACAGGCAGAGAGAATGACACCTGTTGTTGCGAAGAATGCGACCCATGTGTTGGCTTGGAAGCTCCCCAGCAGTGCGAGGAATTCGCCGACGAAACCAGACGTGCCGGGAAGGCCCACGTTGGCCATGGTGAACAACAAAAAGATGAACGCATAAAGCGGCATGCGGTTAACGAGGCCGCCGTAAGCTGCAATGTCTCTTGTGTGCATACGGTCATAGACAACACCGACGCAGAGGAACAGCGCACCGGATACAAGACCGTGGCTGATCATTTGGAACAATGCACCGTCCATGCCTTGGCGCGTGAAGGTGAAGATGCCCATGGTCACAAAGCCCATGTGGGCGACGGAAGAGTAAGCAATCAGCTTTTTCATGTCTTCCTGCACGAGCGCCACAAGTGACGTGTAAATGATGGCGATGACAGAAAGCGTGAAGACCAGCGGCTGGAAATAATGGCTGGCATCAGGGAACATGGGCAGAGAGAAACGCAAGAATCCATAACCACCCATTTTCAACAGGATGGCAGCAAGGATAACCGAGCCAGCGGTTGGCGCTTCGACGTGGGCGTCGGGCAACCATGTGTGCACCGGCCACATTGGCATTTTGACGGCGAAGGACGCGAAGAACGCTAGCCAGAGCCACGTTTGCATTTCTGCTGGGAAACCGTGGCTGCGGGTTAAAAGTTCTGCAATATCTGTTGTGCCTGACTGCCAATACATGGCCATGATGGCCAGCAACATCAGCACGGAACCCAGCAATGTGTAGAGGAAAAATTTGAAGCTCGCATAGACACGGCGCGGGCCACCCCACACACCGATGATCAAGAACATGGGGATGAGGCCAGCTTCAAAGAACAGGTAGAACAACACCAAATCCGTTGCGCAGAACACGCCGA
>JAYVPZ010000355.1:0-5150 GCA_043757105.1 Aestuariivirga sp.
TCTGGGCCAAACTTATGCACCGCCAGCCAAGTCATTTGCAGGAGGATGCCATGATCGCGGCAACGGCCAAACACCATAAACTGACAATCGTCACAAGAAACACCAAGGATTTCGGCAGATTCGGTGTAAAGCTGTTCAATCCATTCTTGAGAGCTTAAACCCACTCTATGTCTATCATCCCCGACTACGATCCTGAAACCGGCGAAATTATTGAACCCACGAAACCCAATCTGGGCGAACAGTCGGTCACTGAAATTTCCCATGCTTTAAAGCGCACACTTGAGGATCGCTTTGGCCATGTGCGGGTGCGGGGGGAGATTTCTGGGTATCGCGGGCCACATAGTTCCGGCCATGCTTATTTTGCGTTGAAAGATGATGGCGCGAAATTGGATGCTGTGATTTGGCGTGGCGTGTTCAGCAAGCTGCGCTCGAAATTACAAGAAGGTTTAGAAGTGATCGCCACGGGCAAGATCACGTCTTATCCTGGCAAATCCAATTATCAAATTGTCATTGAAAACGTTGAGCCCGCAGGTGTTGGCGCTCTCATGGCGCTTCTTGAAGAGCGCAAAAAAACTTTAGCGGCAGAAGGATTGTTCGATCAAGACCGCAAGAAGGAACTGCCCTACTTGCCGCACACCATCGGCATCATCACATCCCCCACAGGCGCTGTGATCCGCGATATTCTGCACCGCCTGAATGACCGTTTCCCGCGCCATGTCATCGTTTGGCCAGTGCGCGTGCAGGGTGAAACGGCGGCGGCTGAAGTGGCGGCGGCGATTGCTGGATTTAACGCGATTGAACACAAGCCTGATCTATTGATCGTAGCGCGGGGCGGCGGGTCACTTGAAGACCTTTGGCCCTTTAATGAGGAAATTGTGGTGCGGGCCACCGCGGCCAGCACCATCCCGCTGATCAGCGCCATCGGCCATGAAACTGATACCACGCTGATCGACTTCGCCTCCGACTTTCGCGCACCTACGCCCACGGCAGCTGCCGAACGTGCTGTACCCGTGCGCGCCGATTTGTTGGCTGAACTGGCCTCGCTCAACGCCCGCCAAAAGCGCACCATGGGCCGCGTGGTGGGCGATGCGAAAACCCGTCTGCATTCTGCCGTCCGCGCTTTGCCAAAGCCCGATGAGATTCTGGCCACTGCTAGGCAGCGTCTCGATGTGGCGGCATCAAAATTGCCCAAGGCCCTAAAAGCCAACGTTCAAGTTCATGCTGTGTCGTTGGCCCGCAGCTCCGGCAAGCTGAGCGTTAAACCTTTGGACCAGCGCGTGTCTGAACAGCGTCGCCGCCTGAAAGACCAGCAAGCGCGTGTGAGCAGAGGCATCGCACAGATGACCACGCGCAAATCTGATCAGTTGAAATCAGAGTTGAAACTCTTCGTCTCACTCGGCTATCAATCAGTTCTGAAACGCGGCTACGCCATAATCCGCGACCAGCATGGAAAACCGCTACAGCTGATTTCAGGCATCAAGCCATCAACAGATCTCGAAATCGAAATGCAAGATGGCCGTTTGAATGTGCAAGCGTTGCCTAAAAAATCTCAAGCCTCGCTCTTTTAATCGCCACATAATTTGGCTATTTAAAACCCATGAACTTCATCGACCCCATTTTATCACCGCAACGCGAAGCAAAACTGAAATATCTCGATGGCGATTTTCAAATTGTCAAAGAGGGCGAATTTGTGCGCTGTGCTGTTTCCGGAGCAGCAATAAGAATAGATGATCTGCGTTATTGGAATGTTGACAAGCAAGTGGCCTATCATTCTGCCATCGAGGCATTTGCCGATAAATTCAACGAAGTTTAGCTTGCATACTGCCTGAATTTATCAACCATCGGCAGAATGTTTTCAAAATATACACCCGAGAGCTGGCTTTCTGATAGAATAATCATGTTCGCGAGGAGCAACATTTCCTGAAAAAAATACTTCGGCCGATTGCGCACCGTGGACTTGAGTCTCAGCCTAATAAACACAATAAAAGCAATAGATATTGCGTTAACCACAATCAATTGGCTCAAAATTGAAGGATGCCCAGAGTTTAATAACTCCGAAATTTGGCTCCATTGAACTCGGTCATACCAATCGTACATGCTATCCTCACGCGTATTACCGCCTCTAATCTGGACGTTTTAATACCAAAAGGTTAAAAGTTCGTCGCAAATTTGCTGTGGCATTTGATCGGGCTGGATAATTGCAACATACCGGACTATATCGAAGGACTATTTTGTAATGGAGTTAATGTGATGAGCGCGACTTGGGCACCTGACAGCTGGCGGAAATTTCCGGTAATGCAGATGCCGGAATATACTGATCTTGAGAAGCTAAAAACCGTGGAAGGCCGTTTGGCCGGATTTCCGCCGCTGGTTTTTGCAGGTGAAGCCCGCAAGTTAAAGCGCAAGTTGGCAAATGTTGCGGCAGGCAAGGGCTTTCTTCTTCAAGGTGGTGATTGCGCCGAAAGCTTCGCCGAACATTCCGCCGATAACATCCGTGATTTTTTCCGCGTGTTCTTGCAAATGTCTGTGGTGCTGACGTTTGCAGGCGGCCAGCCGATTGTAAAAGTGGGCCGCATTGCAGGACAGTTTGCAAAGCCGCGTTCGACGCCAACTGAAACAATTGATGGCGTGGAATATCCGATTTACCGCGGCGATATTGTTAATGATGCAGAAGCCACGGTTGAAGGCCGAAAGCCCGACCCTGAGCGCCAAATCATGGCTTATCGTCAGTCAGCGGCAACGCTCAATTTGCTGCGGGCTTTCGCGCAAGGTGGTTATGCAAATCTTGAGCACGTGCATAAATGGACTTTGGGAAATCTGAAAGATTCGCCTGCCTCTGAACAATATCAAGAAGTGGCCGACCGGATCACTGAGACACTTGGATTCATGCGCGCGTGTGGCATTACCGCTGAAACCGCACCACAAATGCGCACGACGGATTTCTTCACCAGCCATGAAGCCTTGTTGCTGGGTTATGAGCAGGCGATGACGCGCGTCGATTCAACCAGCGGCGATTATTACGCCACATCTGGCCATATGATTTGGGTCGGTGATCGTACAAGGCAACTTGATCACGCGCATATCGAATTTGCCCGTGGAATCAAGAACCCCATTGGCCTGAAATGCGGCCCATCATTGAAGCCCGATGAATTGATCAAGCTGATTGATATTCTGAATCCAGAAAATGAGCCAGGCCGTTTGACATTGATTGCGCGCTTCGGTGCCGACAAAGTTGAAAAGCATTTGCCGGATTTGATCAAAGCCGTGAAACGCGAGGGCAGGGTGGTTGTTTGGTCATGCGACCCCATGCACGGCAACACCATCAAAGCAACATCGGGTTATAAAACGCGCCCGTTCGAAGCCATCATGACCGAAGTGCGCCGCTTCATGGGAGTGCACCAAGCTGAGGGTACACACGCTGGCGGCATCCACGTTGAAATGACCGGCAAGGATGTGACCGAATGCACTGGTGGACTCCGCGCATTGCGTGATGAAGATTTGAATGATCGCTATCACACCTTCTGCGACCCGCGTTTGAACGCAGCGCAGGCTTTGGAGCTTTCGTTCCTCGTGGCTGACGAATTGAAAAAAGAAATGGCCTCACGCCCGAAAACGTGGGTCGATGAAGAGGCTGCTGAAGCGGCGGAATAGACGGTGTTTCGGAGCTGCCTTGCAGTTCCGGGATTCCTAAACTATATGAACTGAATAATACGTTCTCAGGGCGGGGTGTAATTCCCCACCGGCGGTGTTTGGGCGAAAGTCCATCAGCCCGCGAGCGCCTAAGTGGAATTCTTGTTTCGCATAGGGTCAGCAGACTCGGTTTAATTCCGAGGCCGACGGTATAGTCCGGATGAAAGAGAACAATGATAACGCGCGGAATCTGCTTTCCTTTTAGAAAGCGGGGGACGCGTTGTGTCATTTGCCCTGTCGACTTAAAACACGAGACAAGGGCTTTATACTGACCAAGGTAAAACCAAGTTTGAATTTCGAAGGCGACATTTTGCCAGCGATGAAACTTGCCTTGTTTGAGGCCCAAAAATTCGAAGGTGCCACTGCGCCCAATCCGCCCGTTGGATGCGCGCTTCTTGATCGTGGCGGTAATGTGCTTTCGGTCGCTGCTCACCAAAAAGCCGGCACATTGCACGCCGAAGCACTTGCTATCAAACAATGCACCACGCCTGAATGCATTCACACCGTCGTCGTAACGCTCGAACCCTGCAACCACACCGGCCGCACTGGCCCTTGCACCGAAGCTATTCTTTCAACGCCAGCAAAAAATGTGTTCATCGGCATGCCAGATCCTAATCCGCATGTTTCAGGTGGTGGCGCTGATCGTTTGCGTGATGCAGGTTTGAATGTGCAGTTTCTTCACTCAGCAAAATCTCAAAATCCCGTCATTCCCGCGCAGACGGGAATCCATCACGAAAATTGTGAGGCTGACATTGGGATGGATTCCCGCCTGCGCGGGAATGACGGATTAATAAGGGAATTAAACCGCCTCATCGCCCCGTTCGCCAAACGCGCCACTCAAGGTCTGCCATGGATCACAATCAAACAAGCTATCGACGCACAAGGCCGCATGACCCCACCTGCTGGCCGAAAAACTTTCACATCGCAATCATCGTTAATCCTCGCGCACAAAATCCGCCGCCGCGCTGATGCAATCATCACAGGCTCTGGCACCGTGCTGGCCGATGACCCGCATTTCACAGTGCGCCTCGTTGATGACATCCCAAACAAACATCGTCATCTGGTTCTCTTCGACCGCCGTCGCCGCGTTCCGCAAACTTATCTTGATGCTGCAAAAGAACGCGGTTTCGAAATTTCATTCGCCGATGATCTATGCTCAGCAATAAAACATTTAGGGGAGCAGGGCGCACTCGAAGTGCTCGTCGAAGCAGGCCCATCACTCACCAATGCAGTTCTCGAAAGCAACCTTTGGGACGAGCATGTGCTGATCACCAAAGGCGAACCTGACCAAATCCAAATCATTCAAAATAAGGAACCCCATGTTTTCCGGAATCATTGAACGCGTGGCGCAGGTCACCAAAGTTACCCGTGAAAATGGCGCACTGCAATGCACAGTGGCTACAGACATGAGTGATCTCAGACTTGGCGAGAGTATTGCCGTAAATGGTGTGTGCCTGACC
>JAYVPZ010000356.1:0-5150 GCA_043757105.1 Aestuariivirga sp.
AAAATTCGCTTCCGCACGCTTGGTTGCTATCCATTGACAGGTGCCATCGAGTCAAACGCCACAACACTTCTGGACATTATTGAAGAAATGCTGGTCGCAACATCGTCGGAGCGTCAAGGCCGTGTGATTGATAAAGACCAATCGGCGTCGATGGAAAAGAAAAAGCAAGAGGGGTATTTCTGATGAAAGACTTTCCGTCCATTTCGCAGCTCTCTCTAGCCGTCATTCCCGCGAAGGCGGGAACCCAACTTGAACCACAATGCACAATGTCAAAGTTGGATCCCCGCCTTCGCGGGGATGACGGAGTTAAATTTATGTTTGGAAACAAATCATGACGCGCTTTGTTGAATATCAGGGCGGAGATGTGGATGCCTATCTCGCTGAACAAGAAAATAAAGACCTGTTGCGCTTCATCACTTGCGGTTCAGTAGACGACGGCAAATCCACTCTGATTGGTCGCTTACTCTACGAATCCAAAATGCTGTTTGAAGATCAACTTACAGCGCTTGAAGCAGATTCTAAAAAGCTCGGCACCCAAGGCGGCAATCTCGATTTCGCTTTGCTGGTAGACGGCCTTGCTGCAGAGCGCGAACAGGGTATCACCATCGACGTAGCTTACAGAGCCTTCGCCACATCAAAACGCAAATTTATTGTGGCCGATACACCGGGCCATGAACAATATACGAGGAACATGGCCACGGGCGCATCAACCGCCGAACTCGCCATTATCTTGATCGACGCGCGCAAAGGCGTTCTCACCCAAACCCGCCGCCACACTTTTATCGCCACATTATTAGGCATTAAAAACTTGGTGGTGTGCATCAACAAAATGGATTTGGTGAACTATTCGCGCGACACGTTCGAGAAGATCGAAGAAGACTACCGCGCCTTCGCCAAAGAACTAGGCGTGGAAAATATAACCTGCATTCCTGCCTCGGCTTTAGTCGGCGATAACATCATTGATCGTTCGGCCAACATGCCGTGGTATCAGGGCGCAACATTGATGGGCCATTTAGAAACTGTTCCCGTAGGTGATGATCAATCAACAAAACCATTTCGCATGCCCGTGCAATGGGTGAATCGCCCCAACCAAAATTTCCGTGGCTTTGCCGGAACCATTGCGTCGGGCACATTGAAACCCGGCGACATGATCAAAGTTCTGCCTTCGGGTAAAACCTCAACAGTTTCGCGCATCGTCACTCATGATGGCGATCTTTCCGAAGCAATCACCGATCAAGCCGTGACCATTACGCTTGCTGATGAAGTTGATGTGAGCCGTGGCGACGTGCTCTGCGCGGGCCAAGCACCCGTTGAAGTGTCCGATCAGTTTGAAGTCGAAGTGCTTTGGATGGGCGACGAGGCCATGCTTCCCGGCCGCCCCTATATCATCAAAGCTGGAACCAAGACTCTGCCCGGCACACTCGATAGAATTAAATACAAGATCAACGTCAACACGCTGGAAAAAACCGCCACTGAAACATTAGCGCTGAATGAAATTGGCGTGTGCAATTTAGAACTTGATAGTGCGCTGGCGTTTGCACCCTACAAGGAAAATCGTGCACTTGGTTCCTTCATCATCATTGACCGTTTCACCAACAATACAATTGGCATGGGGCTGATTAAATACGCGTTGCGCCGCGCGGCCAATATTCATTGGCAGGCCATGGATGTGAACAAATCATCCCGCGCCAAACTGATCAAACAAAAGCCAACCGTGCTCTGGTTCACCGGACTATCAGGTGCTGGCAAATCTACAATTGCCAATCTGGTTGAAAAGAAATTGCACGCGCAAGGTCAACTGACTTATTTGCTCGACGGCGATAACGTGCGCCACGGCTTGAACCGTGACTTAGGATTCACGGACCAAGACCGCGTTGAAAACATCCGCCGCGTGGCCGAGGTGGCGAAGCTGATGACCGACGCAGGCCTCATCACATTGGTCTCCTTCATCTCGCCTTTCCGTTCAGAGCGCTTGATGGCGCGTGAAGCAGTGGCCAAAGATGAGTTTGTAGAAATCCATATTGATACCAGCTTGAATGAAGCTGAAAAGCGCGACGTAAAGGGTCTCTATGCCAAAGCGCGGCGTGGTGAACTCAAAAACTTCACAGGCATCTCCTCACCCTATGAAGCACCAGAGAATCCAGAGTTGCGGATTGATACGGCGATGATGAATGCTGAAGAAGCAGCGGTTGAGATTGTGAAGTTCTTGGAGCGAAGAGGAAGATTGGCCGCGAGCTGAACCAACCAAGCCACCAATTACAGCTCACTTGTTGCCGCACCAAAACCGTGCAATGTTTCAGCATGGAACATAAATCGCGCATAAGTCCTTGGCTTGTTGTTTGGCTTTGTTTTGCGACTTTGTCGATTGTAATGTCGGCCCGACAATCAGTTTCAATAATGACCGACGAGTGGGTTCATTCGCTTAATTGGTCAAAAACTTTTATTGGTTCTGGCCAAAGCGTCGCATTTATCACGATGGCAATTTTTTCGCCGGTTGCTGGCAACCTGGCTGATCGGTTTGGCGCGCGTGCAATGTTGACTGCGGGTCTGCTGATCACTGCCGCCGGTTTTATAGCGTTCGCAACCTTTCCGATCGCGGCTCTATACATTTTTGGCTATGGCATGGTGGGCGGCATTGGCTTTGCGACCTGCAATATGCATTTAGTGTCCACTGCATTGGCCAAACTGTTTAGAGAAAATCGTGGATTAGCGACGGGAATTGCCAACTCTGGCGCAACTGCGGGGCAATTTGTAACCGTGCCTTTGCTCACGATTGCGCTCACCTGGTTCTCATGGCGTTGGAGCATCATCGCTGTTGCAGTAGCATGTTTGATTATGGCGGTGGTAATTTGGGTAAGTTTGCGACCCACCGCCGAAGAAGCGGCAGAGCGCGCCGAGACCATATCTGAGGAGCCGCTTTGGAATCGTCTCAAATTTCTGCTGACGAATTCAACATTCCATATCTTGTTTTGGAGTTTTTTCATCTGCGGAGTAACCACAACGGGCGCAATTGAAACACACTTCCTACCCTATGCTGCGTTTTGCGGTTTTGCACCTATTCCGGCTTCTGGCATTTATGGATTGACAGCGGCACTTAATTTTTGCGGCATGTTTTTATCTGGCTATTTGACCGACCGCATCAATCGCCCATTATTGCTGGGCACAATTTATTTGGTGCGCTCATTGTCTTTCATCGTGCTTATGAATGTTGGCACAAGTTATGAGATGTTGGTTCTATTCGCCATCATCTATGGCATTTTTGATTATTCAACTGTTCCACCAACAGCCAGTCTGGCGGCCTCACAATTGGGCCTCAAAATCATGGGTCTGGCCATGGGGTTGATCTCGGGCGGGCACGCTTTGGGCGGAGCCGTTGGGGCGTTTCTTGGTGGTTATTTGTTCGATCTGTTCGCCCGCTATAGCGAAATGTGGTGGCTGGCTTTTGGCACGGCAATCCTAGCTGCGCTCATGGTGTACACGCTGCGAGACAACAGAAAGGCAGGTGAACTTGTGTCTACCCCTGCGCATTAGTCTGTTTGAGGTACAATCTAAATCTTACAAAAGATGTGGAACAAACCCATCATAAGCTCCACTCTCAATCTGAGTAGCCACCGCCTCAATCTCATCACTAAACCCGCGATCTTCTGGCCGAGGATGGGCCACTTTTCGCACCAGAGCATGCGCCTCTTCTAATATTCGCGATGACTTGAGCGGACGTCTAAAATCAATCCCCTCCACCGCCGCCATCATTTCAATCGCCACAATCCGCGCCAGATTTGCATTCATCAAAATCAAGCGCCTTGCACCATGTGTAGCCATAGAAACATGGTCTTCCTGATTGGCCGATGTGGGCGCTGAATCAATGGATGCCGGATGTGCAAGTTGCTTGTTCTCGCTCATCAATGCCGCTGTCGTGCATTGAGGAATCATGAAACCGGAATTGAGCCCGGGGTTGCGAATGAGAAATGGCGGCAACAAGGATATTGTTGAATCAATCAGAGCCGCCATGCGCCGCTCTGAAAGCGAACCCACTTCGGCAATCGCCATGGCAATCATATCAGCTGCAAAGGCCACAGGCTCGGCGTGAAAATTACCACCACTTAACACAGCACCATCTTCGGCAAACACCAATGGATTATCTGAAACACCATTGGCCTCGACCAACAACATGCGCATGGCCTGCGCCAACATATCCAAACAAGCGCCCATGACTTGGGGCTGACAGCGGAATGAATAAGGGTCTTGCACGCGCTCATCGTTCTTCAGGTGTGATTGCCGAATCTCACTGCCTGCCATTAAGCGGCGATAATGCGCCGCAGATGCAATTTGCCCAGCATGAGGGCGCAGCGCATGAATGCGTGGATCAAATGGTGTGTCGGATCCCATAATTGCATCAAGCGAAAGTGCGCCTGTCAACATTGCGGCAGCCGTGCTGCGTTCAGCGTTGACCAAACCAAGGAGTGCCAGCGCAGTTGAAACCTGCGTGCCGTTCAGCAGCGCCAGACCTTCCTTTGGCCCAAGCGTGAGGGGATCAACCCCAGCCGCCTTTAAAGCCTCCCTACCTGAAACGCGTTTGCCCTCAACAATAGCCGCGCCTTCACCTATCAACACGAGGCTCATATGCGCTAGCGGAGCCAAATCACCTGATGCACCGACCGAGCCTTGCCCCGGAATCATAGGCAGCACATCAGCATTAATCAACGCAGACAACACTTCCATCGTAACAAGCGAAATGCCCGATGCACCCTGAGCGAGTGAACGCAATTTTAACAGCATGATCAAACGAACAACATTGTTGGGCAGCGCCGCACCCACACCAGCCGCATGCGAACGCACAATGTTGATCTGTAATTTTTCGAGATCGGCATTGGCAATGCGCGTCTTGGCTAACTTTCCAAAACCTGTGTTAATGCCATAAAGCGCATCGCCCGATTGCAGCAAGCGCTGCAGGGTAGCCGCACTTTTTTCAATCTTGCGCCGGGCTTCAGTTGTAAGCGCGACTTGAACGGGCCCCGCCAAAATCTGTTTGATTATTTCAAGATCAAAATGCTCGTCACCAATCTGAATTGTCATGCCAGTCTCGCTATGGTTTTTTTGAAATTATTTTTGATTGAAATTGCATTCACATGAGCGCCGTCTTTGACTTGAAG
>JAYVPZ010000357.1:0-5145 GCA_043757105.1 Aestuariivirga sp.
CCAGACGAACAATATCGTGCAGGTGTCATGGTCGGCTCTGGCATAGGCGGCTTGCCCAGCATCAATGAAAACGCATTATTGTTAGCTGAAAAAGGCTATCGCAAAATCAGCCCCTTCTTCATTCCAGGCTCATTGATCAATCTGGCCTCTGGCCTCATCTCAATAAATTGTGGACTTAAAGGCCCAAACTCCGCTGTCGTTACTGCTTGTTCAACTGGTGCACACGCCATTGGCGATGCAGCCCGCATCATCATGATGGACGACGCCGATGTAATGGTCGCAGGCGGTGCTGAAGCCTGCATCTCTACGCTCGGCATTGCGGGCTTCGTGGCCTGCCGCGCACTCTCCACAAATTTCAACGACACACCAACCAAAGCTTCGCGCCCTTATGATAAAGACCGCGATGGCTTCGTCATGGGTGAGGGCGCAGGCGTAATCGTTCTCGAATCCTTGGAACACGCCCAAGCACGAGGCGCAAAAATCTATGCGGAAATCATAGGCTACGGAATGTCCGGCGACGCTCATCACGTCACAGCACCAGCCGAAGATGGCGATGGAGCATATCGCTGCATGAAATCAGCCTTGCGCCGTTCGCAAACCATGCCGGGCGACATTGATTATATTAACGCTCACGGCACATCCACGCCACTGGGAGATGAAATTGAACTCCGCGCCGTTGAGCACATGCTTGGTAAGGATGCCGCGGGCCTTCATATGTCTTCAACAAAATCAGCCACAGGACATTTGTTAGGTGCCGCCGGTGCAATTGAAGCGATCTTCTCAGTGCTGGCCATACGCGACAATGTTTGCCCACCGACTTTGAATTTAGACAATCCATCAGTTGAGACCAAAATCAATCTTGTTCCAAAAACGGCAATTAAAAAGTCGATCAACACAGTTTTGTCCAATTCTTTTGGTTTTGGTGGTACCAACGCATCCTTGCTTTTGCGCCGTTTGGCGGCGTAAAGCTGTTAGAGACGGAGGGCAGTGAGTGATCGACGAACAACCGCCAACACGCGTATCAGAACCCATATTGCCTAAAGTCAGGCGCAGCGCTTTCACGCGCGTTTTTGGATCGCTATTTGCACTATCAGTTATCGTTGGGGGATTGCTCGCAGTATTGGGCAGTTGGGTTTGGCTTACATTCACAGCACCAGGCCCTTTGAAGAGCAAAAAAATCTATGAAATCGTCAAAGATTTGGACCGCACTCAAATCTCGATGGCCCTGCAAGACCAAGGCATTATCGCCGATGCGCGGGTGTTCAGCGCGGCAGCCGCCGTAAATGGGCTTCGTGGTGGAAGGCTTCGCGCTGGCGAATTCGAGTTCCCGGCAGGCGTCACTATGGAAGAAGTGCTGAGTATGATCAGCTCTGGTCGGTTCCTGACATATAAAGTCACAGTTCCGGAAGGTTGGACATCTCAGATGGTGGTCGCTCGTCTGACTGAACAAAAAGAATTAGACGGTGAGATAAAAACTGTACCCACAGAAGGTTCAATCCTGCCTGATACTTATGTATTCCGCCGTGGCCTCACGCGGCAAAAACTGATCGACGAAATGCAAACCGCCCAAACAAAATTATTGGAAGTGCTGTGGCAAGGCCGCCCCTCAACCACCAAGCTCAACTCGCCCCAAGAATTGGTGACGATGGCCTCAATCGTAGAAAAAGAAACGGGTCTCGCAGAAGAGCGACCAAAAGTGGCCTCGGTATTTTTGAATCGTCTCGATCAAAAAATGCGTCTGCAATCCGACCCAACAATTATTTATGGAATTGTCGGTGGGAAAGGTAAACTTGATCGTCCATTAACCAAGACTGATATTGAAACCACAACACCATACAACACCTACACAATAAGTGGCCTTCCACCAGGGCCCATTGCCAACCCGGGCAGAGCGGCACTTGAAGCTGTGCTTAATCCAGCTGCGACAAAGTATCTTTATTTTGTGGCCGATGGCACAGGCGGGCACGCCTTTGCATCAACGCTTGATGAACACAACGCCAACGTTAAAAAATGGCGCGACCAACAAACTGCAACAGATGGAACTGCTCCCGCTGTTCCTGGCGTGACTGCTGTGGTAAAACCAGACGCCACTCAGCCAGTGGATGCGGTGGTTGCTCAACCAGTGCCGCAATCGGCAACTGAAGCAGTTCCTGCTGATCCAACAATTCCTCAGCCTGAAATTGATACTGTTCCTCCCGAACCAGACTCCACTCCTGCTGTCACAACAACCCCCGTAAAACCGGGATCGACAGTCAAAGTAAACGGCAAACAAGTCCCCATTCCAATTCCGAAGAAGCCAAAGAAATAATCTGCTTTCTCGTTTAAACTTCCTCGAAATCCGATTCGAAAGCGACAAATATAAATGACTTTGGCGAGTATGACGGGCTTTGCCAGCAAGGCCGACAGTATTGATAGCTTCTCTTGGGTCTGGGAGCTCAAAAGCGTGAATGGCAAGGCATTGGATGTGCGCCTTCGTGTTCCTCAAGGCTACGACCATCTCGAAATTCAAAGCCGCAACGCCATCATGCAAAGTTTCAAGCGTGGCAACATTCAAGCTTCCCTTTCCATCAGCAATGGCAAAGCCCAAGAAAAACTCACGATCAATGGCGAAGTAATGGAACAGTATCTGGTACTTGCCCGTGAGCTTCACAGGCGTATCGGGGGAGAAGCCCCACGCGCTGATAATTTATTGGCTATGCGCGGCGTCCTTGAGGTTGTGCCAGTTGCAATCAGCGAAGTAGAGCAATCATCACGAGACGCCGGAATTATCGCATCATTGACTGAAGCTGTGATAGCCTTGAATGCTGCACGATTGGAAGAAGGCGCTCGCCTCAATGAAACACTGACTGCACAAGTAAGCCGCATAAGTGAGCTAACTCAGGCAGCAAAAGACAATCCCGCACGAAGCACTAGAGCCGTCAAGGCCCGCCTCAAAGAACAAATAGCGCGTCTGCTTCAGACCAGCGATAGTTTTGATCCAGACCGTTTGCACCAAGAAGCCGTGATAGTGGCGACACGCGCAGATATTCAAGAGGAAATCGACCGCCTCGATGCCCATGTCGCCGCCGCGAAAGAATTATTGATCAGCAAAGAACCAGTGGGCCGCAAGCTTGATTTTTTAGCGCAAGAGTTTAACCGCGAAGCCAATACATTGTGTTCCAAGGCCGGAGATAAAACCATGTCCGCCATCGGCCTCGAACTCAAAACCATAATTGACCAATTGCGCGAGCAGGTACAAAACATTGAATAGCGCCAAAACCCAAATCATCCGCCGTGGGCTTCTTCTCGTCATGTCGTCACCATCGGGTGCGGGCAAAACCACGCTGTCGCGCAAGCTGTTAGAGGCCGACTCCAACATCGCTATGTCAGTCTCCGTCACCACCAGAAAGCCACGCCCCGGTGAAACCGATGGCAAGGATTATCACTTTATTTCGCAAATGCGTTTTGACCAAATGATAACGGCAAATGAGTTGCTGGAATGGGCAACAGTGTTTGGCAATTCCTACGGCACACCGCGCAAACCCGTTGAAGAAGCATTGGCTAAGGGCAGGGATGTGCTTTTTGATATAGATTGGCAAGGTACCCAACAATTGGCCCAAGCCATGGAAGATGACTTAGTGCGCATTTTCATTTTGCCACCAAGTGCAGAAATCCTGAGAGATCGTTTGATAGGCCGTAATCAAGATTCATCATCGGTGGTCGCCAAACGCATGGCCGAAGCCCCGCGTGAAATCAGCCATTGGCCAGAGTATGATTATGTCGTGGTCAACGATGAAATCGAAACCGCACACCGTCAAATAACGGCAATCCTAACTGCAGAAAGATTGCGCCGCAGAAGGCAAGTGGGGCTAACTGATTTTGTGCGAACGATGACGAAGCAATTATAGTTTTTGCGCCAGCCGCGCAAAATCCGCCACCGATAATTCTTCAGCCCGTTTCTGGGGATCAAGCCCCAAATTTTCCAACACCGATTCAGGGTTTTCAAACACCGGTTTCAAACTCGATCGCAACATTTTGCGCCTCTGCCCAAACCCCGCTGCCGTCACACGTTCCAAATTTTTCAATTCACAAATAGGTTCGCAGACTGCACGCGGAACCAAATGCACGATGCTTGATGTGATTTTCGGCGGCGGTGTAAACGCACTGCGATTCACATCAAACAATTTCTGCGCCGTACAACGCCACTGGCTGATAATTGAAAGTCGCCCATAATGTTCAGTGCCGGGCTTAGCGACAATACGCTCCGCTACTTCCTTTTGAAACATCAGCGTAAGAGAAGAAAACCAAGGCGGCCAAACTTCATCGCTAATCCAACCGAGCAACAAAGCCGTCGCCACATTATAAGGCAAATTAGCAACTATCTTTGCCGGGCCGCTGATCAGCTTGCGCCAGTCAACATCAAGCGCATCCGCAGAAATAACTTCAAGTCGCCCCGGATAGGCCACCGAAATTTCGGCCAATGCAGGCAGTGTACGCTCGTCGCGCTCCACTGCAATCACGCGCGAAGCACCCTCCATCAGTAGCGCCCTAGTCAATCCGCCGGGGCCGGGACCGATCTCAACAACCGTAACACCTTCCAAACCACCTGCAGCCCGCGCAATGCGCCGCGTCAAATTCAGATCAAACAAAAAATTCTGGCCAAGAGATTTCTTAGCCGCCAGCCCATGCGCCGCAATCACCTCGCGAAGTGGCGGCAAGCCATCGTCAATCATGTGCGTGCAGCCATCGATGACGCCAAACGAATAGCTGCAATTAAACTGGTGGGGTTTGCTACACCCTTACCAGCAATTCCCAGAGCGGTTCCATGATCAGGTGATGTCCGAATAAACGGCAAACCCAAAGTCACATTCACCCGACCATGAAAATCCAAGGTCTTTACCGGGATCAAAGCTTGATCATGATACATACAAAGGATCGCATCATAAGTCGCCCGCGCTTCTACATGAAAAGCAGTATCAGCAGAAATTGGTCCAAACGCATCAATGCCAGCCGCTTTCAACGCCGCCACAGCAGGGGCCACCACAAGCTGATCTTCCTTGCCCATCGCACCATTCTCGCCCGCATGTGGGTTCAACCCCGTCACAGCAAGTCGTGGCTCAGCAATCCCAAACCAACGTTTCAATCCATCAGCCACCACTTTGCCCT
>JAYVPZ010000358.1:0-5136 GCA_043757105.1 Aestuariivirga sp.
TGATCGGCATCAACAAACGGAACATCCAGCTTTTCAGCCAGTCTGCGACCCACGCTAGTTTTGCCAGCACCCATCAATCCCACCAAAACAAGGGCGCGATTTCCTAGTTTTTGATGAGCAATTTCAGTATCTTTAGAGTTTGAACGTCTGGCCATGATATTAGGGTTAGGCTTTTAGAGGAAGCCGATAAGAAGTGCTAGTTGGCTTCGATTTGGCAAATCGTCATGTATTGGGTATGATTAATTGTCATATTCAAAAGGATTTTAAGTGCCAGATACAATAAAATTCATTTTTGTAATTGGGCTGATCGCTGCTGCCGTTTATGGCACGGCTTTTGCCCTAGCCAATTTTCCACCTGAGCAATCTGAAATCATAAAATCATTGCCACATGAAAAGCTCCGCCAAAAATAACGGCGCTGATCAACGATTGATTGATCGCTTTCTGGAAATGATGAGCGCTGAGCGTGGTGCTGCTGCCAATTCCTTGGCGGCTTATGGTCGTGATTTGCAGAGCTATGCTGAGTTTTTAAATGCTCTCGGGTCGTCTGCGCTCGCTGCTGACACAGCCTTGGTTAAAGATTTTCTCGGCGAGGCTGATCGCTTAGGCTTGGCCCGCAGCACAGCGGCACGGCGGCTTTCGGCAGTTAAACAGTTTCATCGGTTTTTGCATGGTGAAGGTTTGGCCAAAGAAAACCCCGCCATCATTGTTGAAGGCCCACGCGCAGCAAAGCCATTGCCAAAAATATTGAGTGAGGCTGAAATGTTGGCGCTTCTGAACGCGGCCACAGAAAATGTCCAAAGATCAGAAGGCCTGCCGCGTTTCAAAGCGATGCGGATGCAATGTCTGCTTGAACTTTTGGCCGCAACGGGTCTTCGTGTTTCAGAACTCGTCGGACTTTCATATCGTACGTCCTTGGCTGGCGATGGCATTCTCACCATCAAAGGCAAAGGCGGTCGTGAACGGATGGTGCCGATGTCAGATCGCGCACGCAGCTTTCTTCTCAATTATGTGAAAGCACTAAAACTCAACAGCAAAGAAGAACCCAAGCATTTATTTCCGTCACATGGTGCAAAGGGCCAACTCACCCGCCAGCATTTCGCCTTAGAGTTGAAAGCTCTGGCGCGGGTTGCAGGGCTTGATGTCGAGAAGGTGAGCCCCCATGTGTTGCGCCATGTCTTCGCCAGCAATCTTCTTGCCCACGGAGCTGATTTACGAGCAGTTCAACAAATGTTAGGTCATGCCGATATTTCAACCACGCAGATTTACACACATGTACAGGTGGGCCGCCTTAAAGAAGCCGTGGAAAACTTTCATCCGCTGTCCAAACCAGATGAAAACAAGAAAAGTTGACAAGGGCGGCTCGTATCGCCAGTAACATCACAATCAAATGATCCATGAGGAATTATGCAGGCATTTTTAGATTTTGAAGCCCCTGTCGCTGAATTAGAGGGCAAAATTGCAGAGCTTCGCGCCATGGCGCAGGGCGATGCCAAAATGTCTATTGCCGATGATGTAAAATCATTGGAGAAAAAATCGAACAAGATTCTGGCCGATCTTTATTTGTCTTTAACACCATGGCAAAAAGCCCAAGTGGCGCGTCATCCTGAGCGCCCACACGCTTTAAATTATATTGAAACGTTAATCACTGATTTTGTACCGCTGGCAGGCGACCGTAAATTCTCTGAAGATGAAGCCGTGGTCGGCGGTCTTGGCCGTTTTGAAGGTCAACCTGTTGTGGTTATTGGCCAAGAAAAAGGTTCTGACACCGCAAGCCGTCTTAAACATAACTTTGGCATGGCAAAGCCTGAGGGCTACCGTAAAGCCGTGCGCTTGATGGAGATGGCCAATCGCTTTGGCCTTCCGGTTTTGACATTTGTTGACACATCAGGAGCTTATCCCGGCGTTGAAGCCGAAGAGCGCGGACAAGCCGAAGCCATTGCGCGTTCAACCGATTGTTGTTTGTCGCTGGGTGTTCCTCTGGTTTCCGTTATCATCGGTGAGGGTGGTTCAGGCGGTGCAATTGCCATTGCCACAGCCAACACTGTTTTGATGTTAGAGCATTCAATTTATAGTGTGATCTCGCCAGAAGGTGCGGCCTCAATTTTATGGCGTGATCCAGCGCGGGCCAAGGATGCTGCTGTTGCCCTCAAAATTACCGCGCAAGATTTGAAAAAATTTGGCGTGATTGATGAGATCATTCCTGAACCATTGGGCGGCGCACACCGTGTGCCTGCTCAGGCAATGCAATCAACAGCCGAAGCCATTGCGCGCACGTTGAATGCGTATTCGGGTTTGTCGCCTGACTTATTGCGAACACAACGCCGTGAGAAATTTTTGAATATCGGACGAGGGTTGTAGTCGCTCTCACCTTAAAGGAGTGAAACGATGCATTTGACACGTAGAACATTAATTGGCGGACTTGCGTCATTGCCGTTAATCAGTGCGGCCCGCGCCCAATCTGCTCCTTCACTCACGATCACCTCGCGCGTCCTCGATGTTAAAGGCAAGCCTGCGAAAGTATTTGGCATCATCGGCCCCAACGGCAAGTCAGGCCTTGAAATGGTCTTGGGTCAGCAATTTAAATTTAATTTGAAAAACGATACGGCCGAAGAAACCGCTATCCATTGGCATGGGCTCACACCACCTACCGCTCAAGATGGCGTGCCGATGTTATCTGGCCCCACAATCCAAGCGGGAGAAAGCCGCCTCTATGATTTTGAAAACACCAAGCCCGGCACACATTGGATGCATTCGCATTTAGGTTTGCAAGAGCAACGCATGTTGGCAGCCCCTCTCATTGTGCATGAACTTGAAAAGCAATTATTCGATGAGCAAGAACATGTGGTGATGCTGCATGATTTTTCTTTTCGTGACCCGCAAGAAATTATGGCCGATCTCCTTAAAGGCATGGAAGATATGCCCGGCATGGTGATGACCAATGACGTAACCTATGATGCTATGCTGGCCAATGACCGTACACTGGATGATCCAGAAATTTTACGCAGTGAAGTGGGTGGACACATTCGCTTGCGTGTCATCAACGCGTCGGCCTCAACTAACATGTGGATTGATTTGGGCGTGCTTGATGGCGCTTTAATTGCTGTCGATGGCAACACGGTGTTTCCGGTTAATGGCAAACGCTTCCCGTTGGCAATAGCGCAGCGTGCCGATATTCGCATCGCCTTGCCAAACAGTGCGGGTGTTTGGCCGATTTTGTTTCAGTCGGAAGGGACGACCTTACGCAGTGGCATTATTGTGCAAGCGGGCAAGGCTGAGATTGTTCGGGTGTCCGATCAGGGCGAAGCAGGCGCACCTCTTGATTATTCTCTGGAAGCACAATTGTATTCCGCTGCGCAAGTGCTGAAAGAGCCTGTCGATAATCCGCAGTTTGTTGCCCTCACAGGCAGCGACAAAGATTATATCTGGGGCTTTAACGGCAAGGCCATGATGCATGATATTTTGTTCAATGTGCGAGAAGGCGAACGCGTAGAAATCACTATGCAAAACCAAACTGCCATGGCCCACCCCATGCATCTGCACGGGCATTATTTTAAAGTGGTAGGGGTGGGCGACAAAACCATCGACGGCGCAGTGCGCGACACAATTTTAATCCCCGCAGGCGAGCGCGCCACCATCCAATTCGACGCCAAAAACCCCGGCATTTGGGCGTTCCATTGTCATCATCTGTATCACATGAATAGCGGCATGATGGCGGCTATTGGGTATGCGGGTGCGGCTTAATATAGATCCTAGAGGGAATATCTTTTCGTTCTTAAAGAATGTAGCCAAAAGCCAATGCTATCAGTGCAATGAGTTTTTGTATTGAAATCTCTAAAGTTGTTCCTGCAACCTTTGTCAAAAGATATTTTAGAGACGCTAATATTGTATTTTTTATTGCACCCCAACGTATCCGATTTTTTTTGATCAAGTCTCTTCCTGTCGCAATCTCGGCAATTAGGCGTTCCTTATCCTCAAGTGCGGCGAGGACGTTGCTATCGTTAATTCTTTGGAGAACTTCGTTTGTATTGTCTTCAATTAAATCAAACTGAATTGAGTTGTCCGAGCGCAATACAATTCTGTCTGATGCAAGGGCCAGATCACCTGCTGAAACATCACGCACGGTCCTTTCCAGCAATTTTTTTAAGTCTCTGGCAGTATTTGAAAAGAGCTGAGTATTTAATTCTCTTACTAAATCATCATATTGCGTACTGCCTGAACTAAAGAAGTGAAGCGCAAAATCAATAAGATTTATTTGATCGTTTAAAAAACCTCTAAAGATCGCGACTCGAATGGCGAGATATTCTCTTTGACTTTTTGGCCATTCAATTTTTCCACTGCCAACCATTCCGCCAATTGATGGCATTTGTTTATTTAACCAAGGCTTTAGTTCTACCGAATTTGTCAGGGATGTTATCAGGGCACCAGCTATGGCGCTTTCGTCAATTATGTTCAGCCAACGCTGTAGATTGCCTTCGAAAGTTTGATAGGTTGAATTCTCAACATCATTTGAAGAGTCGTCGTAGTCATCAAAGAAATCGGTATCAAATTTCATTGGATAGCCTTTAAGTTAGATATGACAAATTATCTAAAACGAGTTTAACCGATGTTTTGAGAATTACAGCAACTCCACCAAATGTGGAATGAGCGGCAAGTCCGCTGGTGGCATCGGATAGTTTTTCAAATCTTTTGCAAACACCCATTTCAATTCCTGACTCTCTGCACCATGCACTAAACCTTTCCAACGGCGGCAGACATAGAGGGGCATGAGCAAATGGAAATCGTCATAGGCGTGGCT
Source organism: Aestuariivirga sp. (assembly GCA_043757105.1). Classification (GTDB taxonomy): domain Bacteria; phylum Pseudomonadota; class Alphaproteobacteria; order Rhizobiales; family Aestuariivirgaceae; genus Aestuariivirga. The sequence continues at coordinate 4,797 of JAYVPZ010000358.1, forward strand.
GGCGAAAGTTAGTGGAGCAAGACATGAGGTTTCAACATCAATGCCAAGTTCTTCTTTGAGTTCACGGATCAACGCTTGTTCGGGGCGTTCGCCAGTTTCCACTTTGCCGCCAGGAAATTCCCAAAGGCCTGCAAGCGTTTTTCCTTCGGGGCGCTTGGCCAGAAGCACGCGGCCATCGGGATCAATAAGAGCAACAGCGGCAACGAGCACCAGTTTCATTTTGGAATCCCCTCCCCCTTGTGGCAGGGGAATCGCATATGACGAATAGGTATTGCGGATCATGGATTTGAGGACTCAATAGATATGCAGTTTGGAGGAGAACTGCAATGTCTGAGTTATC
>JAYVPZ010000359.1:0-5131 GCA_043757105.1 Aestuariivirga sp.
AAGCAATCGGCAACATTTGCAGTTTGTTCACGGACGAAGAATGCTCCAACTACTTCACCGCAGCTGGATATGGATTCAATTGACCATCCGATGCTCTAAGTAATCTGCGAATGCTACACATCTATCGTTAAAACAAATTGGCGTTTATTGACTAGACGGTGAAGAGTGGCGAAAAGCCGCCGCCTTCCGTTCGGAAATTTGTGGTCTGTCCTTGATAGAGCCTTGCTGCTGCAAGTAACAGCTCTCCATCATAGGTATATAGGCGGACGTCCATTTTATGTGGTCCAGCTTCAGAAAAGCCTTTGATTGTTCTCTCACTGGGTTTTGCAATATCCTGCGCAATATAATCATTTTGCAGAATAGTCTTCCAAGTGGATAGTGTTATTTTATCACCGCGATAGACGGCTTTTCCACCGTGACCACTTAAAGGTTTGAAGAACAGATTCTTGCGTTCGGCCCATAATGTGTTTGCATTTTCGGGCGATACCACTCGAGCGCGCGGGATTGCCTTGAGCATATCGATGGTTTCATCTGATGCACCAAACTTTCTCAAAATGTCCGGATCGGAGAGGTGGACGAGGTTCCGTTTGTTGGCCAGAACTACGTGGATGTGGGGATTGGGTGTAACAACAACGACGCCAGATTCATACGCTGTTCGCAACGTGGCATGGTCAGGTTCGTCCAACATGAAATCGACCAGCCGATTATAAACGAGGTCAATAGCTTTGCCATTATGCAAAAGTGAATGTCCATCAAACATAGTTTCTTTTGGATCGCAGATAACAACTGAATATCTTGCTTCAGTTAGAATAGCTTTCGCAAGAACGAATTCTGGATAGAGATATTGCTGTTCCGGATTGTCATCAATGATGGCAATCGTTCGCAATTTTTCGTTAGGTATTTGCAGGTGGAATTCCTGCTCAAACATTTTGGATGCAAGTTTTTCAAATGGAGGGAGTTGCGGCTGGAGAAAACGACTTTCCACCTCTACACAACACGCCCGTTGTGCCTCACGCAGTGCCGCATTCAAAAATGCGCCACCCGCATTGGTGTTGATTTCGATAAGCTTCGGTCCGTCTGATGTGATGTGAAAATCATAACCCATGAGAGCACCAATAGGTCCAAAATCCCGCCGTGAAATAGGCGGAGCATCGGCTAGCGCAGTTTTCTGAAACGCGGTTGATCTCGCCAGATTTTCAATTGCTTGCACCACACTAATCATACGAGCAAGGCTCTCGTGCGAAATAAATGCGGGCGTTGCTGCAAAAAGATGAGGGTGAGTGACAGCCAAATCGCTCCAGAGAGTTCCCACATCGACATGGCCTTGTAATTTCTCAATCAATCGGTGTCGATCCAACGACATGCAAGAACACTCGGCATTCAGCACGTCAGCGAGGCTGGAGGGATTGTGTTGCAGGTTCATCGCATTTGATTGCCAGGCAAAGTCATACGTTTTATCATGCCTTCCAACGTAAGTGCGCTGGCCAGTGTGTTAGAAATAGTTCCGTATTTGCGGATGTTGGTGTGTAAGAATTTAAGTCGGCCATCCATTCGCCGAGCACTAACGCGATATTCCAGTTTAGGTTCTAATACCACGTTCATACCAATCCTTTGAACTATTCACGATTTTGACGACTGACAACATCACCGGAACTTCGATGAGGACGCCGACAACAGTCGCCAATGCTGCACCAGAATTAAGGCCAAAAATGCTGATAGCGGCAGCCACGGCAAGCTCGAAGAAATTGCTTGCTCCAATCAAGGCGGAAGGACCAGCAACACAGTGTTGTTCGCCGCTCCAACGATTAAGCAGGTAGGCCAGACCTGCGTTAAAATAGACTTGGATCAAAATAGGCACAGCAAGAAGCGCAATAACCAGCGGCTGGGCGAGGATTTGTTGGCCTTGGAATGCGAAGAGTAAAACCAAAGTCGTGAGAAGGGCCAATAGTGAAACGGGTTGTATTAACTTCAATAGCCCCTCCAGCGCTGAATCTCCGCCAGAAGCGAGAGCCACGCGGCGGATGATTTGAGCGACAATCACAGGCACCACGATGTAAAGCGCAACTGAAAGCAGTAAGGTCTGCCAAGGAATAGTGATTGAAGAAAGACCGAGCAGCAACGCCACGATGGGCGCGAAAGCTACAATCATGATGACATCGTTGAGCGCCACTTGGCTCAAGGTAAAATGCGGCTCGCCTTTAGTGAGGTTGCTCCACACAAACACCATGGCGGTACAGGGGGCAGCAGCCAAAAGAATGAGGCCCGCAATGTAACTGTCGATCTGGTCAACTGGTAAGTAAGCTTTGAACAGGCCACCTATAAACAACCAGCCGAGCAGAGCCATTGAAAATGGCTTGATGGCCCAATTGATGAATAGTGTCACACCGATGCCACGCCAATGTTTTGTCACTTGTCCCAAAGCTGCAAAGTCAATCTTGATCAACATGGGAATGATCATGAGCCAGATTAATACCGCTACTGGAAGGTTGACCTTTGCCACTTCCATAGAACTAATAGTCCCGAAGACGCCGGGCATGACTTGACCCAGAGCAATGCCAACGACAATGCAGAGGAACACCCAGACCGAAAGGTAGCGTTCAAAAAGATTCATGGCGGGCTTGGAAGCCAGAGCAAAGTCGGTCATTTTGCTTCTCTATTTAGGGTGATTGATTATGTTGGCAGTTCCACCATCGAGTTTGCCGATGGCCCTCAATTCGCGGTTTAGCGCCATGGCATCTAGACTTGAGAATGGCAAAGAAGTGAAAACACTGATGCGTGATCTCATGGCTTTGAAAGCGGTGGCGAAGGCGCGTTCCTTTTCGATGTCGGGGCCTTCGAATGCCGCAGGGTCATCAATACCCCAGTGTGCGGTGGCGGGGTGAACGGGCCATATGGGGCAGGTTTCTCCTGCCGCGTTATCACAAACGGTAAAGACGAAATCCATTTTAGGAGCATCCGGCTTTGCAAACTCATCCCAGCTCTTGGAACGAAATCCTTCAGTCGGATAGCCAAATGCTGCAAGTGTTTTAATGGCAAAAGGATTGACTGTGCCTTTCGGTTGGCTGCCAGCAGAATAGGCTCTAAACTTTCCGGAACCATCCTTTTGCAGGATGGCTTCGGCCAAGACAGAGCGTGCAGTGTTACCTGTGCACAAGAACAAAACGTTAAAAAATTTATCAGGCACAGTTCACTCCTTCGGTTGAACAACAGGCTGAAATTTCGTTGACGAGCGGCCCGCACAACTCTGGCTTGCCGCCGCAACAGTCGCGCAAGAGAAACAGAACAAGCTTGTGAATGGCATCTAACTCCACGCGATAGATCATGCTGCGACTGTGTCGCTCGACAGAAATCAATTCAGCACGGGACAGGATCGCAAGGTGAGAGGACATAGTATTGTGCGGCACATCCATGCGCCTTGCGATTTCGCCAGCAGGGAGCCCGTGAGGTTCATTACGCACAAGGAGCCTGAACACTTCCAGCCGTGTAGGCTGAGCGAGCGCGGAGAAAGCAGATACTGACGATTCAATGTCCATATGTCCAGCTATACAGACATAATGGTGACAGAACAAGGTCCAGAAAAGCGTTATTCGTCAGTTTTTTTGGGCAAGTTCAAATCAAACTTCTTGATCCTGTCAAAACCGACGAGTTTTTATTTTTACGTGAGGTAGATACTGCCGCAAGTTAATTCTCAACAATCTCGTGACTTGACGTTGAGCACATCGCGCAGCTACATCTTGGTCAATGTTTGAGCTCCGCATCTTCTCAATTTTGAAGCGCATTCTTTTTGGAATGATTGCTTTGGCGTTGGTGCTTGCTCCGGCACAAGCTGCAACGTCCTTCAAACCTGATGTTGCCATGTCAAATATGGCGATGTCAAAAATGGCAGCCATGTCCAAGACAGATTGTCCGCAGAAAAAAAGCTGCTGTGACAAAGAAAAATCGGGCTGCCCTTCATCGCAAACCTGTATGGTTCAATGCAGCGCCAGTTTTGCGACACTCAATTCGGTTGAAGACCGTTTGATTTCATTCGGCACAATTGTGCTGATGAATGCCTCTGCCATATCGCCTGACTCGACGGCACCACCGCCGCTTAGACGACCTCCACGCGTTTAATCCCCTGAAACTGACCGGACAGGCAGCGCTTTGCGTTGTCTGCGATTTGCCTTTCTTCAGAGGATTTTACGATGCGCTTTTTCTTGAAACTCATTTTGAGTTTGATACTTATTGCCTTGGGCAGTGTGGGCGGGTTTTTTGCTGCCACCAAATATCGTTCACAATTCGACGCCATGGCGGCGCAGATCATGGTTGCCGACAACGTGGCTCCGGTTGAGCGCCGCATTATTTACTATCGGAACCCGATGGGTGAGCCGGATATTTCGGCTATCCCTAAGAAAGACTCCATGAGCATGGACTATCTGCCCGTTTATTCGGATGAACTTCCTGCAGGCACGGTGGTCAGCCCTGATGGACAGAAAATCATGTTCTACCGCGATCCCATGGGCGGGCCAGAAATCTCAGCCATGCCTAAAAAGGACTCGATGGGCATGGATTATCTGCCCGTATTAGAGAAAGATTTGGTGCCAGCCCAACCTACTGCACCAGACAAAAAGTCGGAGCTGACAACGGGCAAGAAAATCCGCTTCTACCGCAATCCGATGGGTCTGCCTGACACCTCGCCTGTTCCCAAAAAAGATGGCATGAACATGGATTACATCCCGGTTTATGAAGATGAGGAGGCCAGTGATCCCTCCATCGTCAAGGTCAGTGTTGAAAAAGTTCAGCGAGCGGGTGTGCAAACAGCACCCGTTGAAATGCGTATTCTGTCTGAGCCTATACATGCACCAGGTTCAATCCAGCTTGACGAGCGGCGTCAGCAGTCGGTCACACTGCGGGCCGAAGGCTTTGTTGAGAAAGTCTATGCGAGTGCTACGGGCCAGCATGTGAAGGCGGGAGAACCACTGTTCCGTTTTTACAGCCCGCAGATTACGCAGGCTGCGGTTGAGTACCGCCTCGCTGCGGCAGGCGGACAAGGTGTTGCGGGTTCGCGCAAGTTGCGCAACCTTGGTGTTTCGGAAGAGTTCATCAAATCAATTCGGGGGAGCGGAGATATTCCGCTTTCTCTTGATTGGCC
>JAYVPZ010000360.1:0-5131 GCA_043757105.1 Aestuariivirga sp.
GCCAGACCGTGTAACATCGGCTGTTCGCGATGACGTAACACTCTGCGCGCTTTCAGCTCAGGCTAAGGAAGAAGTGGCTGCTGAAGGCGCTGTTTCGGCTGACGTGCCTGCAACCAACCAAAAAGCTCCGGCTGATCCAAAGGCTGCTCCAGCTAAGGGTGCTGCTCCTGCCAAAGGTGCAGCTGCTCCTGCTAAGGGCGCTGCTCCTGCTAAGGGCGCTGCTCCAGCGGCCAAGGCTCCTGCTGCCAAGAAGAAGTAATAGTTTCGGGGCTGCCCAATGTTTCTTTTTGTAGGCTTGGGCAATCCCGGATCAAAATATTCTTCCAATCGGCATAATATCGGTTTCATGGCGGCGGATGTGATTGTCCGCCGCCATTCCTTTTCGCCGTGGCGGAAAAAATTTCAAGGCGAATTGTCTGAAGGTGTTTTGGCAGGCGAAAAAGTTTTGGTTTTAAAACCACAAACTTTCATGAACGAGTCAGGTCGATCAGTTGGCGACGCGGTTCGCTTTCACGATATTCCGCTTTCAAAAGTGTTTGTGTTTTACGATGAGTTGGATTTAGAGCCTGGTAAGGTTCGCGTGAAATTAGGCGGAGGTGCAGCTGGCCATAACGGCATTCGCTCTATCACCCAACACATCACCGCTGATTTCAAGCGCGTACGTTTAGGCATCGGTCATCCGGGTGATCCGAAATTTGTGTTACCGCATGTTTTGGGTGATTTTGATAAACAGGATAAAGATTGGTTGGTTGCTTTGTTGGATGCTGTAGCCGATAACGCCGCGATGTTGGTCGAAGGTGCTGAAGCGAAATTTCAAAGTTATGTTCATTTGGCGGTGAATCCGCCGGATGCATTTGGCCGTGTTTGATAAAAAGGAATAGTTATGGGTTTTAAATGTGGGATTGTTGGGTTGCCGAATGTGGGCAAGTCCACTTTGTTTAATGCGCTCACGCAAACTTCGGCGGCGCAGGCGGCGAATTATCCCTTTTGCACCATTGAACCCAATGTTGGCGATGTTGGTGTGCCTGATCCGCGGCTTGATATTTTAGCGGCTATTGCTAATAGCGCGCAGATCATTCCAACGCGTTTGACCTTCGTTGATATTGCGGGCCTTGTGAAAGGCGCATCAAAGGGTGAAGGCTTGGGCAATCAGTTCTTGGCCAACATCCGCGAAACCGATGCGATTGCCCATGTGGTGCGTTGCTTTGAGGATGGCGACATTACCCATGTGTCGGGCAAGATTGATCCGTTGGCCGATATTGAAACAATTGAAACTGAATTGATGTTGGCGGATTTGGATGCGCTGGAGAAACGCCAACCTGCTGCCGAGAAAAAAGGCAAGCAAGGCGACAAAGAGCAAAAAGAATTAGCTGAGTTGATGTTGCGCGCGTTGGTGTTGTTGCGCGAAGGCACACCAGCACGTTTGGTGAAACGCACTGCGGATGAAGAAAAGATTTTCGTTGGCCTCGGATTGCTGTCTTCAAAGCCTGTGCTTTATGTGTGCAATGTTGAAGAAGCCGCTGCTGATAAGGGCAATGATTTTTCCGAGCGCGTCAAAGCCTTCGCCAAGAAAGAAGGCAATGTGGCCGTTGTGGTTTCAGCCAAAATCGAAAGTGAAATTGCGATAATGGCGCAAGCCGACCAGAAGGATTTTCTCGAAGCTGTTGGCTTGGCTGAGCCAGGCCTGAACCGTGTGATCCGCGCTGGCTATGAATTGCTGGGCCTGTTCACCTATTTCACAGTCGGCCCGAAAGAAGCCCGCGCATGGACCATCACCCAAGGCACCAAAGCCCCTGCCGCCGCAGGCGTGATCCATACCGATTTTGAAAAAGGCTTCATCCGCTCCGAAACTATTGCCTATGATGATTATGTTGCAGGCAAAGGCGAAGCCGGATCAAAACTGGCTGGCAAGTTCCGCTTAGAAGGCAAGGAATATGTGGTAGCCGATGGCGATGTAATGCACTTCCGGTTTAATACTTAGGGGCCTTTGGGCGAGAGCGCGGCATAAATTGGTAGTACGAAATGATACGGATCGCAAAGTTAGCAGATATCCCGAGGCTCATTGAAATTCGCGGCGCTGTGCGGGAAAATCAACTCTCTGATTCAACGCGGGTTACTGTAGCCGATTACGAATGGCATGTTGTTCATGCCCCCATCTTCGTGTGGGATGCAAGTGTTGTAGCCGGATTTTCAGCGGGCGACCCGCGCGCAGAGCAGTTTTACTTGCGCAACGGCTGGCAGGCTATTGATGTGACTGAAACCGGGGAAGTTGTCTTTGAGAAGGCAACGCGGACGAATGAGGTCTCTTCTTTAGGGCCATAGCTAAGTATCCTGCCCAATCACAACGTCATGTTCGTGGGTTTTAAAATTTATTCCTATTATGGGTTGTTAATGCCCATCAAACCCGACAAGCGTGTGGACTTTTACACCTTTAGCCCGCAGCTTATCAGCACCGCCTAATTCGGGCAGGTCGATCACGAACGCGGCTGCAAGAACTTCTCCGCCGGATTTGCGGATAAGGTCGATGGCTGCACCAGCAGTTCCGCCTGTGGCAATCAAATCATCGATCAATAAAATACGGTCGCCCTTGGCAATAGCGTCGGCGTGAATCTCAATCGTATCGACCCCATATTCCAGAGTGTATTCTTGGCCGATAACGCGAGCAGGTAATTTGCCTTTCTTGCGGATCGGAATGAACCCGCGCCCCAATGTGTGTGCCACAGCGCCACCTAAAATGAACCCGCGCGCTTCAATGCCTGCCACATAATCAAACTGCCCGTGCAAAAACGGCCAAGCTAACTCATCAACTGCAGCCCTGAAGCCATGCATGTTAGACAACAGGGTCGTGATGTCACGAAACATGATGCCGGGTTTTGGATAATCCGGAATGTTTCGGATGTAGCGCTTGATATCGAAACCGTTTCTTAAATCCATAGAATTTCCTTTTGGCGCATCTTTGTACTGGCAAGTCTGCAACTTGTTTGCCCGATACGCTAGGGCCATTTCACTTCTGGAGGAAGCGATGACAATATACTTTCCACATTCCCGCCAGTTTTTAAACCAAAAATTGTGCCGCGATCATGCAACAAATTAAATTCCACATAGCGACCGCGGCGAATGAGTTGTTCTTCGCGGTCAGCTTCCGTCCATGGCTTATGCATGTTGGCACGGACTATTTCTGGATAGATGTTTTTAAACGCTGTGCCAACTTCTCGAACAAATGCAAAATCTGTTTCTAATTCTCCACTGTTCAGATTATCAAAAAATATTCCTCCAATACCGCGTGGTTCGTTGCGGTGGGGAAGATGAAAATATTCTTCGCACCATTTTTTGAATCTTGGATAATCTGCGACTGAATGGAGGTCACAGGCAGATTTCATAGCCTCATGAAATGCAACTGAGTCTGGATCGTCTTGGGTGCGCCTGCGATCAAGCACCGGTGTTAAATCTGCCCCTCCACCCAACCAACTTTTCGTCGTTACCACAAACCTTGTGTTCATATGAACGGCGGGGATATTCGGATTGCGCGGATGAGCGATGAGCGAAATGCCCGAAGCCCAGAAACGCGGATCAACATCGGCGCCCGGCATTTGCTTTCTAAACTCTGGCGAAAATTCGCCGTGCACAGTTGAACAATGCACGCCCGCTTTTTCAAACAAACGACCATGCAGCATCGACATGACGCCGCCGCCGCCATCATTTGCGCGTGTCCATGGTGTTTGCACAAAACGACCTGTTGGTGCATCAGCCGTGCATTCATCTTCAAGTTTTTCAAGCTCAACCACAATCTGATCGCGTAAATTTTCAAACCAAAACTTGGTCTTTTTTCTCATAATATCTGTTTCTGCTGAATACATTTTAACGATCTCGTCATTTTGTTAGTATGCTTCATAGTTGTTTTTGAAAAAAAACTTAAGACAAATTGAGAGGTTAGATTTCAATTTTATTAACCAGAGTTCCTCAACCAAACTTAATTTTAAAAGTCTATTCCAAATTTTAGAATTGGTATTTTAAAGCTGAGGAGTTTGAAAATGGCCTGGAAAACGTTTTTTCGTGATGTAGCAGGTAGTATGCCAATCATATTGGCTATAAGCGCTGTTCCGCTATTGCTGGCCAGTGGAGCTGCGGTGGATATGGTACAAGCCAACAACTCGAAAACGGCATTACAGGCGGCAGTTGATGCGGCTGCTTTGGCAGGCGCAACATCGAGAATTACTAATCCAAGTCAGCTCAGATCCTTGGTTGGTAAATTCATTTCAAGCAATGATGCTAAAGACTCTTTGACCTTTAGCAACAGCGACATCAGCTTTGGAACGATTGCTACCTCGGGAAATTTCTACGTGAAGGTGACCGGAAAGATGCACACGTCTTTCATGGCGATTGCTGGCTACACTAATTTGGATATTAACGCTTATTCGGAAGTTGAACAGGGAAGTAGCGCCATAGAGCTTGCTTTGGTTCTGGACAATACAGCTTCGATGAACAGTGAAGGCCGTTTGGCGGCACTCAAAGTTTCGGCCAAGAGCTTAGTCAGTACGATTATGACGAACGCACCTGCAGGTGCTTATGTTAAAATTGGTATCGTGCCGTTTTCGAATTATGTGAATGTTGGTCTGGGCAATCGCAATAAGAGCTGGTTAGATGTGCAGCCAGACTCTGTTTCTACTGTAGCTCAAACTTATGCAACATATCCAAATGCAACTTACACAAATTGCCACCTGACAGATCATCCATACCTTAATGATGGAGTACCAGCAGTCTGGCAGAGTAATGATTGTGATGTCAATCAAGGTGCACCCGTGATGGTTTCTTATTACCCTTCCAGCACTTGGAATGGATGTGTGGGGTCGCGCAATAACGGGCTCGATACAAAATCGATGGTCTGGGCGATAAGTATCCAGGGATAATGGATGTCAATTGTGCAACGCCCTATACCGACCTTATGAGCAGCAAAGCGACTCTCGACAGCCAAATTGATGCGATGGTGGCAATTGGTGAAACCTACATACCATCTGGATTACTTTGGGGTTGGAACATGTTAGATTCCAACGAGCCAATCACAGGTGCTAAAACCAATGCTGCTATGATCGCATTGAAAGGCACAAAGTCTTTAGTGCTGATGACCGACGGC
>JAYVPZ010000361.1:0-5122 GCA_043757105.1 Aestuariivirga sp.
TTATCATTGTTGCGCGGGATCACGCGTTCATAATCGGGGAAGGTGCCGTCAATGAGTTTTGAGGTCAGCACCAGCTTGCCGACATTGAAACGGATTTTCGCGGAGGACAGCGATACTTCAACCTCGCCATCTTCGCCTTCCATAAGTTTTACAATTTCAAGCACGGTTTTGCGTGGCACAATGATGCCGGGCATGCCTTTGGCACCCTCAGGCAAATCTAACTGTGCTTGCGCCAAACGGTGGCCGTCGGTAGCCACAGCACGAAGGTGACCGCCAGCAGCAACCTCATGCAAATAAATGCCATTCAAATAATAGCGCGTCTCTTCAGTCGAGATTGCAAAGCGTGTACGCTCGATCAGGAATTTCAAATCCTTGGTGGGTAATGAGAACGTGTTGCCAAATTCACCACTCGACAGATCAGGGAAATCTTCTGGCGGCAAAGCTTGCAAGGCAAAGCGCGAGCGGCCAGCCACGATCGAGATACGGCCTGAGTCTGGGCCTTGTTCCAATTCCAGTTGCGCGCCATCAGGCAGCTTTCGCACAATGTCATAAAGCATATGCGCTGGCACGGTGACCGAGCCTTCGCGCGACACATCAGCGGCAACACTTTCAACAATTTCAATATCAAGATCGGTGGCTGTGAGTTTGACAGCACCTTTAGAGGCGTTAACCAGAACATTTGATAAAATCGGAATGGTGTTACGCCGCTCCACCACGCTTTGCACATGGTTTAAAGCTTTCAAAAAACTTGATCTCTCAATGGTCACGCGCATGGTAAAGCTTTAATCCTCAATCCCTTTAGGGACTAAGACATTGGCGGTTTATCACTGCGATTTCAAGGTTTCTTACGCTTGTTCCACAAGTCTAATGAGCATGGCCACTTCGCGGGCCAATTTGTCATCCGCCTTCATTTGCTCGTCAATTTTACGCACGGCGTGGAGCACTGTTGAGTGATCACGACCGCCGAACCTGCGGCCAATTTCAGGCAAGGAACGAGCCGTCAATTTCTTGGCCAGATACATGCCGATCTGGCGCGGCACGACCACAGCGCGGGCGCGGCGTGGGGAAAGTAAATCTGTGCGCCCCACATTGTAATGGCGGCCTACGACTTTCAGAATATCATCAATCTTGATGCGTCCTAGATCAGCCGTTCCAGCAGCATCGCGCAACACCATAGAAGCCAGATCAAGAGTAATCGGGGATTTGTTGAATTGCTGATAGGCGATGACGCGGTTGAGTGCACCCTCAAGCTCGCGGCCGCCGCCGGTTATGCGGTTGGCAATGAGCTCCAACACTTCGCCACTGATAGCCGAAGCATGATCTCCCTTCACCATCGCAGCGTGGCGCACGTCCACGATCTTGCGGCGCTGATCTAGATCTGGTGATTCAATATCAATAACAAGGCCACCCATCAAACGCGAACGCATGCGTTGATCGATGGTATCGAGTTGTGCAGGCGGCACGTCAGCGGCAACCACAACTTGGCGCTTTGAATCAACCAGCGAATTAAACGCATGACAGAATTCTTGTTGAATGGCCTTGCCTTGCAAAAATTGAAAATCATCAATCAGCAAAACATCAACTGACTGGAATTGGTCTTTGAACGCCAATGTATCGCGCTGGCGGATAGCATGGATGAAACCATACATGAAGCGTTCGGCCGTCAGCATCAACACTTTGCGGGTTGGCTGGTTCTGGCGCACGCGCGCCGCAATGGCATTGAGCAGATGGGTTTTGCCAAGACCTGCAGATGAATGGATAAAGAGCGGATTGAAGGTGAGTGCTGAACCCGTGATGGCATTAGCCACACGCATGGCAGCAGCATGAGCCAATTGGTTTGAGGGGCCGACAATGAAGCTATCGAAGGTTTGATTTTCATCCAGCATCGAACCGCGTTCGGCTTGCAAGAAGTTTTGAATTTGCTGTCCAATCGCACTGTTGCGTTCTGCTTGAGGCGCCGACGCACGTGCTGTTTCGGCAAGAGCAGCATTCACAGCGCGCGCAACTTCACCCTGAATTCGCACACGCACTTGAACGGTTTCAAGACCCATAAATTCGGCGGCAGCAATTTTGGTGAGCTTCGATACATAATGACTTTCGATCCAGCTGCGCAAAAAACGAGTGGGCACCGAGACAGTCAAAACCCGGTCATTCAATTCTTCAGCGTCCATGCGGGCAAACCAACTGGTGTAAAGATCATCGCCCAATTCAGCACGAATGCGGCTTGCCACACGCAACCACTGTTCTTTTAGCGAAACCATTTTGACATCTGTTGGGCTCGTCTTGACTGCAAGAGAATTCATTATTGTCGCATCCTGTTTTATTTGTCTATGGCTCAGCACATGATCTTCCCAACACGGCCTCGTGTTGGAACAGCTGGCACAGTTTGTTTGATTGTGGTTGTTCGATACTTATTGAATACGCGCTATCAACACACGTTCGTACTATCGCTCACAACACATCTCCCCACTTGCAGTACGCTCAAAAGCACACAGACTTAAAATGTTAGTCTTAATGGCCACCATGACGTTTTAAGCTCGACCATGACAACCGCCCCCAGTTAATTCTCACTTGGCATTCCACCAAGTCGCTAACTTGAAATCACGTTACTGAATTGTGCGCAATTAAGGCAAATAGATTCATCATACTCTCCGTACACGGAGCACCAAGATTGCCGCTTGACAGAAATGCAAGATCTCTAAATTTAGAGTTAAAGTGATGATTCAAAAGTACTTATTTTAACTTGTTGAAAACTCAACGCAGCCATAGGCGAATCAAAAATCATAATATTTTGCGCGATGAATGGCTGGGTATCCTAGGACAGTTTTTTCAAATTAGTCCTATAAAACATTAAAGTACTGATTTTAATCAATTTTTAATGTTACAATCTTCCGTGGTCAGACATTAAAAAAGCCGCCTGATAAATCAAGCGACTTTAAAAATCGTTACATCTGAATGGATTTCAGCTTACTTTAGGCTTTCATTGCCCGTACACGCAATGTGAGGCGCGATACTTTGCGCGACGCCGCGTTCTTGTGCATGATGCCCTTCTGGGCACCGCGCATTACCTCTGGAGTGGCCACAGCCAAAGCTGCTTCGGCGTCTTGCTTTTTGCCGCCAGTGATAGCTTCTTCAACCTTACGCACGATTGAGCGAATGCGGCTGGTACGGGCTTGGTTAACTTCTGCACGACGGGCCGAGGCGCGCGTGGCTTTTTTGGCAGATGATGTATTGGCCATAATAATTCCTGATAATAAACTTGTCTGGCGAAAACCTTTAACCCAGCTGCCTGAACAGCATGTTAAGAAGGCCCTACACCTTTTGTGATTGCGGGCTTATAGGGTGACAAATCTGAAACGTCAATTGCCGAAAATCAGTCATTTTTTTGGCTCTGAAATGCGAGAATAAGAATATGTATAGCGAAAACCGCCCTTGGGGTTCATTTCACGTTCTGGACGAAAAACCCGGGTTTAAGGTTAAGCGACTGGTTGCCATTGAAGGCGGCAGGCTGTCTTTGCAAAGCCATAAGCATCGGAGCGAACATTGGACTGTGGTTTCAGGCACGGCGACAGTGACTGTTGATGACAAGGTTCTGACAATGACGCGCGGGGCCTCAATTGATATTCCGCTTGGCGCAAAGCATCGACTGGAAAATCTCCACACAGGTGATGTGGAAATCATCGAAGTGCAATTTGGCGATTATTTGGGCGAGGATGATATTGTGAGATATGAGGACGTTTACAACAGAACCTAAACCTTCTCCCATTTCTTTGATTTTTCAGCCTTAAACATCGCGTCAATAATTTTCATGTTGCAGATTGCATCTTCAACACCCCAAGCGGATTTTTTCTTGGTGCGGATGGAGCGACTAAAGGCTTCTGCTTGCAGCTGGTATTGATCAGCAATCGGATAGGCCAACCATTTACCTTCATTCATGTCCATGCCTTGAATGAATACTTTGTTTGGCACGTCTGGCGGAGCATTAAATGGGATTTCAATTTCAATGCGACCCTTGGTGCCCAGAATATGTACACGCTGATAGGGGGCAAGCTGGGTTGATATTGAGAATGATAAATGCCGACCTTTGCCAAAATCTGCAAGGCCGCCAGCAATGCGGTCGGTCTTGAATTTTGGATCGCGGTCAATGGTTGATGTGACACGCAATGGCTCGGCACCAAAAATATAACGCGCAATCGTAATTGGATAACACCCAATATCCAACATGCCGCCACCGCCAATGCCCGCCATATTGCGCACATTCTTAGGGTCGCGGTTCATATAGCTGAACAGACATTGGATGACTTTGACTTCGCCGATTTCGCCGGCCTTCACACGGGCGCGGGCATCAATCCATTGTGGATTGTGGCGCACCATGAAGGCTTCCGCGATCAGCACTTTTTTCTCGGCTTTGCGAAGTTGGGTTGCTTCTTTGGCCGTGATGGCAATTGGCTTTTCGCACAACACATGTTTGCCATGTTTGGCGGCGAGCAATGTTAAAGGGACATGCAAATGATTGGGTAGTGGATTATAAACTGCTTCAATTTCGGGATCGGCCAACATTTCTTCATAGGAACCATAAGCTTTGGCAATGCCAAGTTCAGCGGCGGCAGATTTGGCACGCTTAAGATTGCGCGACGCAATGGCGACCACTTCCAGCTCGGTCGATTTCATCATTCCGGGGATGACTTTTTTCATGCCAATATCGGCTGTAGAGATAACGCCCCATTTCACAGGTTTCATGGTTTTTGCCTTTTGTTTTCATTTGACCCAATCATACAGGAACGAGATTGTCGTTTGCTAGTCCTAAATCGCCGGAAATTGATCGATTACATGCATACATTGAGTTGACGCTGCCCTAGCAAAGCCGTTTACTGTCCGCCAGTCACGTTAGGGAGAAAATCGATGACCAATACGATGAAAAAAATGATTGCAAGTCTGGCCTTTGGCGCAAGTTTGCTTTCCATGTCAATCAGCGCTTCGGCAGGTGATGCTGAATCATGCAAAGATGTACGTATGTCGGACGTAGGCTGGACCGATATTACCGCCATCACGGCAATGACTGGCGCTATTGTTGAACAAATGGGATATAAGGGTGACATCAAACAACTGGCCGTGCCTGTGA
>JAYVPZ010000362.1:0-19905 GCA_043757105.1 Aestuariivirga sp.
GCTTGCGATATTCCTCGCGCATGTGATGAACTTCACCACGCGGGCCTTTTAGTGCTGCCACTGCGGCGCGTTGCACAAATTGATTTGCGCCAGCTGAAATTATACTCTGCATCCGAGCCATCGCCTTTGCAATTGGTTCGGGTGCAGCCGCATAACCCAGCCGCCAGCCCGTCATGGCAAATCCTTTAGAAAATCCGTTCAGTGTAATTGTCCTTGCCAACATGCCGGGCAGGGAGCCAAACGAAACCATCTCGCCGTCAAACAAAATATATTCATAAATCTCGTCGGACAACACCATGAGTTTGGGATGCGCACTAACCAGTTCAGCAATCGCCTCAAGCTCTGCTCTGTTCCAAACAGCACCCGTTGGATTGCACGGCGAGTTGAGCATGATTAATTTCGTTGCTGGCCTAATTGCTGCTGCGATGCGTGAAGCTGGAACTTTGTAATTCTCTGAAACATCGGCATGCAAAACTACGGGCGTACCGCCCGCAAACTTCACCGAACCCTCATATGAGACCCAGTAAGGGGCTAGGCAAATAACTTCATCACCCGGGCCGATAAGCGAAAGCACAGCGTTATTGATTGCCTGCTTTGTGCCATTGGCTAAAACAATTTCAGAGGGCTTATAGTTCAACCCATTCTCAACACGCAGTTTCTCGGCAATCGCCTCGCGCAATTCTGGAATGCCGGCGACAGGCGAATAATGCGTGTATCCCTGATCCATCGCGTCTTTAGCAGCGTCACGGATGAGCAATGGTGTATCAAAATCCGGCTCACCAATCGTCAATGCCACCACATCTTGGCCAAGGGCTCGAAGTTCACGGGTGCGCTGCGACATGCGGATAATTGCTCCTTCATCAGCCGCATTGGCGCGAGAGGAAAGGAGGGAGGCGGGATCAAATTTTTGTGACATGATGGGGCAGGCATATGCCAGCTTCCACTTGCCGCGTCGAGGTCATACAGAGTAAAAGGTGTTCTTAAGTGAGGCCCAATGAATCGTCTGTTTTTATCGCTAACTCTAGTTTTTATTCTTGCTGGTTGCTCGCAGCAAACATCCGGTGTGCGCATAACGCAATCTGCCCCAGCACCAGTTGCGGCAATTGTAAAAGCCGGCCCGCGTTCAGAACCTGTTTTCTACAATGGCAAAATCTATCAAGTTGGCTTCGCCGCAGATCCAACGGGTGGATAT
Organism: Aestuariivirga sp.; assembly: GCA_043757105.1. GTDB lineage: Bacteria > Pseudomonadota > Alphaproteobacteria > Rhizobiales > Aestuariivirgaceae > Aestuariivirga. The sequence continues at coordinate 1,193 of JAYVPZ010000362.1, forward strand.
GCATTTTCGATATCTGGCATGACCGCCGCTCAGCAGAAAGATGCTGTTGCGGTTTCCACCTCTTCGCTCCGCCAATTTGCCTGCACCGAAAAACAAAGCGGCAAACTTCTGAATCAACCCCAATACACTGAAAGCAAGTGGCGCATGTCCGTCCACTGCGTCAAAGGCTAAATCATGTTATTAGATCGCGTTGTAAAATCATTGATCCATAAGGGTGATCTGACAATCACGGATTGGAACGGCAAAACCATTCGCTATGGCGATGGTACAACACCCAAATCCCACGTGAAATTCCATTCAGCAAGCGCTGCATTGAAAGTGGCGCTTGATCCGGATTTGCATTTGGGCGAGGTGGTAACCGATGGTCAACTGACGATGGAACAAGGGTCGATCCGTGATTTTCTTGAAGTGCTGATGCAAAATGTTGGCTCTGGCCAAACCAACCACGCGCTCCACCGTGTCAGTTATCGCGCCCGCCTATTGCTCCGCCGTCTCTATCAGCACAACCCAGTGGGCAAGGCTGAGAAAAATATCACGCATCATTATGATATCAATGGCGAGATTTATGATTTGTTTCTCGACAAAGATCGCCAATATTCCTGTGCATATTTTGAACACGAAAACGCTACATTAGAAGAAGCACAACTTGCCAAAAAACGTCACATCGCGGCGAAACTAGGTATCAAACCAGGGATGAAAGTTTTGGACATAGGCTCCGGCTGGGGCGGCATGGGGCTTTATCTTGCGGAATATTGCGGAGCATATGTTACTGGCGTCACTCTTTCTCATGAACAACACGAACTCAGCAACAAACGCGCCGCAGAAAAAAGCATGGGCAACCAAGTACGGTTTTTGATGAAAGACTACCGTGCACTCAATGAATCCTTCGACCGCATCGTTTCAGTTGGCATGTTCGAGCACGTGGGCGTGGGCCACTATGCTGAATTCTTCCGCAAAGTTTCTTCTTTATTAAAGCCAGATGGCTCAGCCTTATTGCACTCCATCAACCGCGCCGATGGGCCGGGCATAACTGGAGCATGGGTTCAGAAATACATTTTCCCCGGCGGCTACATTCCATCACTTTCAGAAGTAATCCCTCACATGGAGCGAGCCAAACTCTACATCACTGACATTGAAATTCTGCGCATGCACTATGCACGTACCTTGGCGGAATGGGGCCGACGCTTCACTGCCAATCACGCGCGTGCCAAGGAGATTTACGACGAGCGCTTCTGCCGCATGTGGGATTTCTATTTGGCGGGATCTGAGTGTTCGTTCCTCTATGCCGAAATGAATAATTTCCAAATCCAGTTCAGCAAACATCAGCACGCGTTGCCCTATACGCGGGGCTATTTCGAGGCCGAAGAAAACCGTTTGCGCAAGCTAGATCAGGTGGCAAAGAAACTGAAGTAACGACATCCCGAGGGACTAAAAATGAAACTTATAGTCGCGACAGTATTTATTCTTGCATTTAGCGGAGCCTCCCAAGCGGCTTCATGTGGCAAATGGGAAACGTCGGTCTCGTCCCTCATGGGCGAGGGAACAGAGTTAAATACTCACGCCTGCTCAGATGAAAAAAATCGCAAAGCTGATTATGAATTGACCTGTTCCGGTAAAACAATAAATTTCCGATTTTCGCCAACTGAAGGCATCGAAGGCAAAGACTTCGAAAATCAGACTCTGACGATGGTTTACAAAATCGACAGCAAAGCATTTACAGTACCCGCCGTTTACGAGGAATTAGACGGAGCCTTTGCAAGTGATATTTCATCCGAAGGTGTGATCGTTAAAGCGATAAAATCTGGCAAAACTCTTGAAGTTTCAGCAAAAAACAACAAGCTGCCAACTTACCACATGGTGTTAAGTGGAGCTGGTAAGGCATTGGACAAGTTGATCAAACGCTGCAAATAGTTTTGTAACAAAAATGTCATAAAACCCGTGCATTCTGCGAATATGGCCAAAAATATCCTCATCCTTTGCACAGGAAATTCTTGTCGGTCTATTTTGGCTGAAGCAATTTTGCAGAAACGCGGCGCGCTGCGTTTTCAAACTTTTAGCGCGGGCAGCCAACCTAAGGGCACAGTCAACCCACACGCGATCGGTTTGCTCAAAAAACTGGGCTACGAAACATCCAACTTTCGATCCAAAAGCTGGGATGAGTTTACCGGGCCTGCCGCACCCAACCTTGATATTGTTATCACCGTCTGCGGCAACGCCGCTGCCGAAATTTGCCCAGTTTGGATTGGTGCTCCAGCGCAAACCCATTGGGGAATCGATGATCCCGCCGATGCCGTCGCCGGTGATGCTGAAATTGAAGCAGCGTTTCATTTGGCTTATGACCGATTGCATCAACGCATCACAGCTTTTCTGACACTGCCACTCGAAACCATGAATTTGGGTGCATTAAAATTAGCACTGGATAAAATCGGTCGCGAAGGCATTTGAATGAACTTACAAAAAGCACTGGCCGAATTTTTAGGCACAGCAATGCTTGTGGCCACCGTTGTAGGCTCGGGCATTATGGCGCAAAAACTGTGTGGCGGAAATGTTGGCCTCGCTCTGCTTTGCAATACCATAGCCACGGGCGCAATTCTCTTTGTATTGATAGAACTTCTGAGCCCAATATCGGGTGCACAGTTCAATCCCGTTGTAAGTATATGGCTCACCCTCGAAAACAAACAGACCATTGCCCAAACTACAATCTTTGCAATCGCTCAAATTATTGGCGGATTTTGTGGTGCAGTTCTCGCCAATGCCATGTTCAATCTCTCGCTTATTCAGATATCCACAACATCGCGCGAAGGAACAGGGCAGTGGCTTGCTGAAATCATCGCCACTTTCGGATTGGTCTTGACGATTGCAGGTCTTTCGAAAACCAAACCGAGTGCCATTTCATCAACGGTGGCACTCTACATAACGTCTGCCTACTTTTTTACGTCATCAACCAGCTTTGCTAATCCAGCCGTAACAATGGCGCGCATGTTTTCTGATACGTTTGCCGGAATTTCACCCACATCGGTTTTGCCTTTCATTCTTGCGCAAATAATCGGCGCAATATTAGCATGGCGCGTTTCAAAAATTCTCTTTCAAACTAACTAGTCCGCCGATCAATCCAATCGCGCGTTCTGAAATAATATCCAATATAGGGTAGGAACCAAGTGTTGCCCCGATAGAGCGGATGCGACGGAAATTCGGGTTGATCAAAAGCGCAAACGCGGTTTACTTTGCCTAATATCTTCCGCGCTGTTTGGTGGCCGAGATAACTCATCATCGCAATGCCCGATCCGTTGCAACCCAATGCATAATGCAAATTTTCAAACTTCCCCATATGCGGAAGCTCATCCAACGTAAACGCCACATTGCCTGTCCATGAATGAGTAATTTTCGTGCCGATCAATTGCGGAAAACGATCGATCATAAATTGATAGAGCAGAGGAGCTGTTGTCGCCGGATCAGTTTGTCCAAACTTGGCGCGACCACCAAAGATCAAACGCTTTCCATCGGGCGACATGCGGTAATAGGTCAATACCCGCCGCGTATCCGCAAACGACCGATTGCGCGGTGAAATCGACGCAGCTAAATCTGACGATAATTCCTCCGTCGCAATAATGTATGAACCAACGGGCACAACACGGCGCTGAAACTGCGGGGTGGCATCACCCGTATATCCATTCGTGGCAATAATCACATCGCCAGCCCGAACTTCACCACGCGGCGTTTTTATCATCCAACTGTTGTCAGCATTCTGCGAAAGGCCTAAAACTTCAGTTCGCGAAGCAATGGCAACACCCGCGTTCTGCGCAAGCTCTAACAGTCCTTTAAAGTACAACGCTGGATGCAAATGCGCCGCTCGCTCCACAACCATACCGCCACGATAATAATCAGAACCAATTTCTGCCCGCTGGGCATCGCGCGGCACCAAGTATGAATCCGATTTTGCCTCCGCATTCAGCACAGCAACTTTCTTTTCCATTTCATTGAAATGTGCTTTGCACCAAGCGCCTAAAAAATAACCCCGCTTGTGCCAGCCACACTCAATTTTTTCGCGCGTGATCAAATCCTCAACATGCGTGAAAGCATCTGCGGCATCATTCAAAAAGGGTGCTGCCTCGTGAGCATCCATAGGTTTTGACATATAGCGCTTGCCAACATTCACCCCACCCGAAACCATACCGCCACTGCGCGTTGATGCCCCGAAGCCAGGCTCCGCTGCATCAAGCACCAGAACTTCAACGCCTTGCCGCGCAAATACGAGAGCAGCAGAAAGTCCTGCATATCCTGCCCCAACAATAGCTACGCGAATATCTTTGGGTAAACGGATTTCCGGCAAGCCCTGAGGCGCATAATCCTCCCACCAATATGGGTTGGCTCTGAAATCATTGTGGAATATAGAATTGGCCATGAAAAACCGACTATCTTAGGCGAGCCATTAATCTGCAAGTTAAAAACTCACTATTCGCCCTCGACCTCCGCCACACAATAGACTAGTTTGCTACCCAGCGGGCGGGCAACGTGGAGAATCTTGTGAAAATATATTCGATTTTAAAAAACAGCGCTTTGGCTGCAGCATTATTGACCTCTATGACAATTTCGGCATCTGCAATGAAAGTTGTAGTGGTAGTCAGTAAAGTTAGCCAACACATGACCGTAACCGTTGATGGCCAGAAGCAATATGATTGGCTGGTTTCGACAGGTGGTGCTGGTTATGAAACACCATCAGGCACCTACCATCCGTTTCGTTTGGAAAAGGAACATTTTTCAGAAGAGTGGGATAATGCGCCAATGCCATATTCCATGTTCTTCACGGGTCAAGGTCATGCCATTCATGGCAGCACACATATCAATCGTTTAGGCACCCGCGCATCGCATGGTTGCGTGCGTTTAGCGCCAGCAAATGCAGCCGTACTTTTCGCACTTGTCGAAAAAGCTGGCTACAAAAACAGCACCTTCCAAATCAATGGCGGCTTTTTTGATTTTGGTAATTCGTCATTAAATACAGTTTCAGATTTAACGCCCCGCAAGCCGTTCCATTTTTTCTGGGAAGCCAAACCAAAAGCCAAAGGGAAGGCTGCCAAGCTTGATGTAAAGAAAAAGAAGTTCAAATCGATCTTCGCTTCGAACTGAGTAGGCAGCCTATTTTCGACCTAAGCTCCGAACCTTGACAAATCGCTAGGCGCATGCGCTTTAGCGGAAAATTCAAGGATTTATACACATGACTCACGCTTACCGCAGCCACAAATGTGGTGACCTTCGCGCCGATCACGCAGGCTCAGAAACACGTCTATCAGGCTGGGTTCACCGCGTGCGCGATCATGGCGGCGTGTTGTTTCTGGACGTGCGTGATCATTATGGTTTGACTCAAGTGGTCGCCGACCCTGCATCACCCGCTTTTAAAATTGCCGAAACACTGCGCTCCGAATGGGTCGTGCGCATTGATGGCAAAGTGCGCGTGCGCCTTGCTGGCACCGAAAACAAAGATATGCCAACAGGCGAGATTGAAGTTTACGCAACTGAGATTGAAGTATTGTCTCAGTCCGCTGAATTGCCATTGCCAGTGTTTGGCGACACCGAATATCCTGAAGACATTCGCCTGAAATATCGCTTCCTTGATTTGCGCCGCGACCGGATTCACGCCAACATCATGAAACGGGGTTCGATCATCAACTCATTGCGCCGCCGCATGGTGGATCAAGGCTTCTTTGAATTCCAAACACCAATCCTCACTGCGTCATCGCCAGAAGGTGCGCGTGATTATCTCGTTCCATCCCGCGTTCACCCCGGCAAATTCTATGCACTGCCGCAAGCGCCACAACAGTTCAAGCAATTGATCATGATGTCGGGCTTTGATCGCTATTTCCAAATCGCCCCATGCTTCCGCGATGAAGATGCCAGAGCCGATCGTTCACCCGGCGAATTCTATCAACTCGATATTGAAATGAGCTTCGTGACGCAAGAAGATGTGTTCAACGCGGTTGAACCCGTTCTGCGCGGCGTATTTGAAGAATTTGGCGGTGGCTTGCCAGTGACGCAGAAATTCCCGCACATAAAATTCAAAGATTCAATCCGATGGTATGGCACGGATAAGCCAGATTTGCGCAACCCGATCAAAATGCAAAACGTCACAGATACTTTTGCAAATTCGGATTTCAAAATATTTGCCAATATGATCGCTAATGACCCGAAGGTCGAAGTCTGGGCGATACCCGCGCCAAAAGGAGGATCGCGTGCATTTTGCGATCGCATGAACTCTTGGGCCCAAAGCCAAGGTCAGGTGGGCTTGGGCTATATTATCTATGATGCAGTTGATCCAGCAGCCCGTAATGAAGATGGTTCGGGTTGGGCTGGAGGAGTTCCGACTAGTAAAGGCCCAATTGCGAAAAACATTGGGCCCGTAAGGGCGGAGTCAATTCGGAATCAATTAGGACTGGACGGAGGTGATGCCTGCTTCTTCGTCGCGGGCGTTCCAGCCAAAATGTATAAATTTGCTGGCGAAGCCCGTACCAAGGCTGGCGAAGAACTTAAAATTATCCCGAATGATCGTTTCGACTTCTGTTGGATTGTTGATTTCCCAATGTATGAGTGGAACGAAGAAGATAAGAAGATCGACTTCTCGCACAATCCTTTCTCTATGCCGCAAGGCGGGCTGGATGCGCTGAACAATCAAGACCCGCTGACCATCAATGCCTATCAATATGACATTGTGTGCAATGGCGTGGAGCTGTCATCCGGCGCAATCCGCAACCATCGCCCCGATATTATGAAGAAGGCTTTTGAGCTCGCGGGCTATCCCGAAGAAGTTCTGCTCGAAAAATTTGGTGGCATGTACCGCGCCTTCCAATTCGGTGCACCACCCCATGGCGGCATAGCACCGGGCGTTGACCGTATCGTCATGCTCCTCTGCAACGAGCCTAACATACGCGAAGTTGTATTGTTCCCAATGAATCAACAAGCCGAAGACTTATTGATGTCAGCCCCGTCCCCCGCCACGCCAAAACAGTTGCGCGAACTCCACATCAGGCTGAATTTACCAGAAAATTAACCGTTTCCATTGCTGAATCAGATAGGGGGCACTATCCATACGCGATCATTTCATGAGGTCATCTGATGTTGAATAAAGTCTTTGCAGTCGCAGTTGCCGCCACTTTGTTTGGTGTAACTTTGCCAACAGTCCATGGCGCAACGGTAACTGATCCAAATTCCATTTCGCTTCTCAAAAAGAAGAAAGCCGCCCAATTGAATACGCTCGTTATTCAGAAACAAACTCTCGATTTGAAAATTAAAAATGCTCGCAGTGCCATCGATGCAAATTTTGTTACAGGTTCAGCTTCTCAAGTCCCAGCAATTAAAAAAGTTACTTCAGCGAAAAAAGTCGCTGTTCGCATTGCTCCCAAAAAAGCTTGTAGTTCGTTTTTCGAGTGTTTATTTGGCCGTAAAAATCGTTCGCAACAGACACTCATAACACCCGCAAGCTTTGGCCAATCTGGGAAGGGTCTTTCAGGCAAGACCTCGAGCAAAGTGATTAATTGGATCGAAACTAAATATCCTGTGGGTTCTTTGATTGTTAAAACACCTGAGCGTGCCTTGTATTTTGTATCAGCCAAAGGCGAAGCCATTCGTTATGCAGTTGGTGTGGGCCGCGAAGGCATGCAATGGAGTGGCAATTCCACAATCGTTGCAAAAGCCGAATGGCCAAGCTGGACACCACCACAAGTTATGATCGAACGCGAAGCATTGAAAGGCCACATCATTCCTCCTTTCATGGAAGGCGGCCCCGGCAATCCACTCGGTGCGCGCGCCATGTATATTGGCGGCCGCATGTACCGCGTGCACGGTACCAACAATGAATCGTCAATTGGCGGTGCTGTTTCATCAGGCTGCATCCGCATGATGAACGCCGATGTGATTGATCTTTATACCCGCGTTAAAGTTGGCGCGAAGATTTACGTTTATCAATAATGCACTCATTCCTCCCCTACTTCAGGGGAGAACAGTTCGCCCTACGCGAACAGGAGTGGCCAGCGCCCAACAAAAAACCCCGGAGGCGTAAAGCGCTCCGGGGTTTTGTATTTTAGTTAAGTAAGAAGAATTACTTCTTCTTAGCAGCAGCCTTCTTCTTCGCAGCAGGCTTCTTAGCAGCTTTCTTAGCAGCTTTCTTCGCAGGTTTCTTCGCAGCTTTTTTCGCAGCAGCCATAGTGTTCTCTCCTAGAGATTAATTGTTAATGCCCCACAACGAAGGCCCGACTAACTTGAAACAAACATCAACAGAAATATATTTTTTGTTTTCTGTTTGTAACTGACAACATATCTGAACCCGTTTGTGTGATTCGGCAATATGCCGACAACATCTTGTGTGTGCTCTGACTTGGCTAACAAAAAGTAAATTTTTCAATAGTTCAAATATCATCTGTACACGGATTAAAACACAAATTTAATTGAACATCTAAAAATAATGCTTTTTTTGACATCGTCTGTACACGGATGAAATAATCTTAACCGCTGATGCACCCACGCACATAATCATCTTAGGACCACTTTCAAAAATATTTTGAAAAATTTGTAGTGATAACGCTCTTTCGTTCGGTTTCATGCTCAGTTTTGATAACCATTTGTCGATTCCATCCCGCTCTCAAAGGCAAGCATCGATCTGCATTCCGTCAAGTATCATTGATCAAAATTGCAAACTTTGCTTCGCAAGATTGACGGTGCCGATAAAGGGAATACGAACAATAACAAAAAAAGCCGGGATCACTCCCGGCTTTTCGAATTCAACGCAATTAATTTTACGAACACCCACTCGTTGATCCGCATGTGTCACACTTCAAACATGTGCCATTGCGCACCATCGTATAGTTTCCGCACTCGCCGCAATTATCGCCTTCATAGCCCTTCATGCGGGCTTGAACGCGTTGGTCCATTTGGGGAGCAGGGCCGGGCACCGCTTCATAGATGTGTTGTTGCACTATGGGGATGAGCGGAACATGAACTGGTTCTGTTAGCACAGTGTACATATTAGCATGAGCTGCCTGCGCCAATGCCCTATGAGTATTGGAGGCGTTGAAGTCGCCCCCTAACATCATGGTTCCATTCTGCGGCATCACGACGACATTGGCCAAGTTCTGCTTGCGCACAAAGCCAGCCGACACAAAGCGCTGTGCTGGAGCAGTTTTTGGCTCATCATCAGAACCAACACCCTTGCCCAAAGCGTCAAAGCCCATTTCCGAAGCTTCAACATGAGCAAGCTCATGACGACCAAGATAAGACACAGCAAGCTCACGGAACACATAGTCAAGGATCGACGTTGCGTTCTTAATGGACTCGTTGCCTTGCACCATGCCGGCGGGTTCAAATTTAGTGAATGTAAACGCATCCACAAATTCTTCCAGCGGAACACCATATTGCAAGCCCACGGATACAGCGATGGCGAAGTTGTTCATCATAGCGCGAAGAGCAGCACCTTCCTTGTGCATATCAATGAAGATTTCACCCAGTTTGCCGTCATCATATTCACCAGTGCGTAGATAAACCTTATGACCACCCACAACAGCCTTTTGCGTATAGCCCTTGCGCCGACCGGGAAGTTTATCGCGGCTTTGCGCACGCTCGATAATCTTCTCAACGATCTTTTCAACTATCACTTCCACGCGTTGTTGCGGTGCCTTGGCCATCAAAGTTTCGACAGCATCGAAATCTTCATCATCCTCATCAGCAATCAACTGCGAAGACAAAGGCTGCGAAAGCTTCGAACCATCGCGGTACAAAGCATTGGCCTTAACCCCCAGCTTCCACGATAACATATAAGATGCGGCACATTCTTCAACCGAAGCATCATTTGGCATGTTGATGGTTTTTGAAATCGCACCCGAGATGAAAGGCTGCGAAGCCGCCATCATGCGAATGTGGCTTTCAACCGAAAGAAAACGCTTGCCAATGCGGCCGCAAGGATTGGCGCAATCAAACACTGGCAAATGTTCTTCCTTCAAGCCGGGCGCTTGCTCCAAGGTCATGGCACCACACACATGAACATTGGCCTTATCAATATCGCTGCGCGAGAAGCCCAAGTGCGCCAACATGTCAAACGAGAAATCGTTGAGTTGCGCATCTGTCAACTTCAGAACATTCTTACAAAAATCCTCGCCAATCGCCCATTTATTGAACACAAACTTAATATCAAATGCTGAAGCCAAACCACCTTCAATCTTGGCAATCTGCTCATCACCAAAGCCCTTGGCTTTAAGTTGCGCATGGTTCAGCGCAGGCGCATCCGACAATGTGCCATGGCCTACAGCATAACCAATGATGAGTTCAATTTGCTCAGGCGTATAGCCCAATGTGCGAAGCGCTTCTGGCACAGCTTGGTTGATGATCTTGAAATATCCACCACCAGCCAGCTTCTTGAACTTGACCAAAGCGAAATCAGGCTCAATTCCCGTCGTATCACAGTCCATCACCAATCCGATTGTTCCCGTTGGAGCAACAACAGTTGATTGCGCATTGCGGTAACCATGGGCCTCACCCATTTCAACAGCCAAATCCCAAGCACGGCGCGCCGCAGAAAGAAGAGACTTATCCTTGATGTCATTCTCATCCAGCGGAACAGGCGCAGTGCGAACACCTTCATACCCAACCGCAGCACCATAAGTAGCCCGGCGGTGATTGCGCATCACACGCAACATATGTTCACGATTTTTGGCAAAGCCAGCGAAGGGACCAAGCTCACGCGCCATTTCAGCTGACGTTGCATAAGAAACACCAGTCATGATGGCAGAGATTGCAGCGCAAATGCCACGGCCTTCATGGCTGTCATAGGGAATGCCCGCAATCATCAACAAGCCACCGATATTGGCAAAGCCCAAACCCAGTGTGCGGTACTCATAAGATAAACGCGCAATTTCCTTGGAAGGGAATTGCGCCATCATCACCGAGATTTCGAGAACCAAAGTCCACAAACGAACCGCATGTTCAAACGATGCAATATCAAACTTGTTTGAATTGGCCTCGCGGAACTGCAACAAGTTGAGTGAGGCCAAGTTACAAGCAGTATCATCCAAGAACATATATTCTGAGCAAGGATTAGACGCGCGGATTTCGCCAGATGCAGGGCATGTGTGCCAATCATTGATCGTTGAGTGGAACTGAATCCCCGGATCAGCTGAAGCCCAAGCAGCATGGCCAATCTTATCCCAAAGCTCAGCAGCTTTGAGAGTTTTGAAAACCTTGCCATTGGTACGGTTCAGCAAATTCCAATCGCCGTTCTTTTCAACTGCATCCAAAAATTCATCAGTCACACGCACTGAGTTGTTAGAATTTTGACCAGATACTGTCCGGTAAGCTTCGCCATCCCAATCTGTGTCATAAGTGTCGAAAGAAATGTCTTTATAACCTTGCTTGGCAAACTGAATGACGCGCTTGATGTAATTATCCGGCACCATATTCTTGCGCGCATCTTTCACAGCACGCTTAAGGGCAGGGTTCTTTTCAATCTCAAAACAATCAGAACCCGGACCTTCGCAATTTACACAAGCCTTCATAATGGCAGTCAAATGCTTTTTGACAATCTTGGAGCCAGTCACGAGCGAGGCAACTTTCTCCTCCTCCTTCACCTTCCACATCACATAATTTTCAACATCTGGATGATCCACATCAACCACAACCATCTTGGCCGCGCGGCGCGTCGTGCCGCCCGATTTAATGGCACCAGCAGCCCGGTCACCAATTTTGAGGAAGCTCATCAAGCCAGATGATCTGCCACCACCAGAAAGTTTTTCGCCTTCGCCACGAAGCGACGAAAAGTTTGAACCTGTGCCCGAGCCGTATTTAAACAGGCGCGCTTCACGCACCCAAAGATCCATAATCCCGCCTTCATTCACCAGATCATCAGACACCGATTGAATGAAACAAGCATGCGGCTGCGGATGCTCATAGGCAGTTTTGGATTTTGTCAGTTTACCCGTTTCATGGTCAACATAATGGTGGCCCTGTGCAGGCCCATCAATGCCATAAGCCCAATGAAGACCGGTGTTAAACCACTGTGGTGAATTAGGTGCGCACCTCTGTGTCGCCAACATGAAGCACTGCTCATTGTAAAATGCCAGAGCATCTTCCTCAGTGCTGAAATACTTGCCCTTCCAGCCCCAATATGTCCAAGTTCCTGCGAGGCGGTTGAACACTTCTTGAGCGCTTTGTTCGCCGCGTGTGCGCTCCTTCAAAGGCAAATGCGCCAAGGCATCATCATCCGCCACCGAGCGCCAGAGCCAAGATGGCACAGTTTCTTCTTCAACACGCTTGAGAATCTTGGGAACACCAGCTTTGCGGAAATACTTTTGCGCCAGAATATCGGTCGCCACTTGGCTCCAAGTGGAAGGAACCTCAATATCAGCCAAACGAAACACGATTGAACCATCGGGATTCTTAATTTCGCTCACAGCTTTGCGGAACTCAAGTCCTGCATAAGAGCCTTCGCCTGCTTTGGTATATTTCCGTTCAATCTTCATTTTTTAACCCCAGTATTATTCAAATTATGTCCGCAAGCGCACAAAAACGCTCACAGAGCAACCGAACCCCATGTTCAACGCCTAATTCCTGATTGGTGGACATTGCCACCCCAACGCGTGCTGCCTTAAGCGTTTTGATTTTTCAGAGAAAAATCAAAATCGCCCGCAGATTATATTTTCGATCAACTTACCTGAACTTATGACGATTTCGTCAAAGCTCAGGTTGATCTATCGTCTTGAACTTACGCAGAAAACTGGTTTTTCAACCCATATTCCGCTGCACGACATTGGATATGGAAGATAGTGCAATCGGCGCATTCTCGTCAATAGCTAGTGTGTTAATGAGAAGTTAACACTAGATATTGTGTCCACAGACTTGTGTGTCTTGTTGATGACAATATCATCGCCCGATTCTGTGCCCAAGCTCAAGTGTTACCTCAGTATAATCCGCAACAAGCACTTCGTAGTGGAGCACGAAACGATAGGACCTTGACAAGTCGTCAAGCCCCCGGAGCGAATTCAGAAAGAAATATAGTTTTGGAACTTTGCCACTTTATACACGTTTAAAGTGCAGAACTTTGACCATCTTTCAAGCTCTGCGCGAGTTTTGCTAAGGGCAAAGCGCTTTGCATTGGCCCCATGCGCCAGAGAATCGGCAGAGCCAGAAAACATGCTACAGTCAACAACACCCAAGCCTCGTTGATCGCCAAAGTCAGCCCTGCGGCCTGCAAGCTGTCCGAAATTCCCAACATGCCCGCAAAGTCATCCGTTGTCGGCAAATCAGCAACAGCCATGCCCATTGTCTGTGCCGCTGAATCAGCGTTGGTGACCATAAGTTCTTTAATCCGATCAATATGTTCCGGCGTGCGCCCAATCATGATGGTATCGACAAGCGCAATGCCAATAGCCCCGCCCACATTTCGCGCCACGTTGAATATGCCAGATGCATCACCAATCTTTTCCAGTGGCATCAAAGCCAATGCAAATCGAATAGGCGGCAGAATACACATGGTAATGGCTACACCGCGAACTGCTTGCGGCCAGAACATGTCCCAGTAATCAGTCGTCACTGTTTGCATCGTGCTCATAAAAAGTCCGATTCCAAACAATGTGAACCCAATCGCTGAAAGAAACCGCGCATCACATTTTCGGTCAATTTGAATGATGATTGGCGCCGCGATCAATTGCGCTATGCCAGTCACAAGCGTATAGGTGCCAACTTTCATCGGGCCATAATTATGCACAAAGGCCAAAAATACGGGCATCAAAAACACAGAACTAAAAAGACAAATCCCTAAGACGAAGCTTAATGCGCAACCATAGGCCAGCGCACGATCTTCGAGGAGGTGGAACATAACAGCAGGGTCAGGCCGCTTCCACATCCACACGGCGCAAACAAGCGACAGCACAAACCAGAACAGCACCCAACCGTCAGTCCAACCGCGCGTCGGGGCTTCTTTTAACCCCACCAAAAGTGCAGCCATCGCGACCGCCATCAACACAAGCGAAAACCAATCAAGAGTTTTCAACAATCCCAATTGCAATCGACCATTTGGCAAGGTGAGATAACCAACGGTGATAGCAACAATCCCCGGCACCACATTGATCAAAAATAGCCAGTGCCATGTGAAATGCTCGGTAATCCAACCACCTGCCATTGGGCCCACAGCAGGGGCCAACACCGCAAGAAAACCGCCAGTGGTTGTCGCTATGCTTTGTTGAATACCCTTAGGAAAAAGCAAGAATATGCCAGAAAATACAATCGGAATAATCACACCGCCGCTAAAACCTTGCAGTACGCGCCAAACAATCAAATCATAAAAACCGGTGCTAAACGCACAACCAATGGAAGCCAGCGTAAAAGCCAAAAGCGACATAACGAACAATCGCCTCATCGCAAACACCCGCATCAATAAGCCAGTCATAGGAATGGCAATCGATTCTGCAATCAAATAGCTGGTCTGAATCCAGCTCATCTGGTCTTCGCCAATATTCAAAGCTTTCTCAATCACGGCAAGCGAAGTCACCACCACTTGAATGTCTAAGATCGCCATAAACATTCCAACGCAACACGCCACAAAGCCCAGCCAGCGCGGCACAAGTGGAATTTGATATTGATTAAGATCCATTAGAAACAAACGCTCATTGTGCCACGACGATAATCGGGTGTTCGGGGAAATAGTGCTTTAATACCGTTGGCTCATTCAAATTCAAACCCTTTATCATACTGGGCAATGTAGCCAATTCCGCCGTACTCCAGTGACCAGTCCGGTAGTCGCGCAGCGTTCCAGCCATTTGCACATGGTTCCGCGACAAAATATTCAACATGTTCAGTTGATTGGCCTTGGCATTTTCAGTCTCAACTTGCGTTGGCCCTTCTACACGAAACCTGTCCCATGATTTAGCAATAATATCGAGCGTGGGAAGCAATGCCGCCTTACCAACGCGCCCGCTAATTGTGTTCATCCCCATCGCTTCAAAGAAATTGATTGAGGGTTGCAAACCATATGTCGCCCCATTTGCCTCGCGAATGTCCTTGAACAATCGTGATTTTTGATCGCCCGAAAAAATAGATGTAAGCATGCTACCGACCATCCAGTCTCTCAAAGCCACGTCACGAGGATAGACCGAACCCACAGTCACAATCGCTTGATCACCCTTGTCACCTGCCACTTCAATAAGTGCCGTGGGGCTGGGTTTAAAATTTATAGGTGGGACGGGCGGCAGATTATTTTTCTTCGGCAGGCCGTCGAGCAATTGGTCAACCAAAGCACCAGCTTGCGCCTGATCAATCTTGCCAACCACAGAAACGATGATGCCATTCATCGCTAAATGGCTTTCTCGCCATTTCAACAAGTCGGCCCTTTGAATCGCGCGGATGCTCGAAACAATCGGCAACATGCTGCGCACATAGGGATGCGTACCAATGGCCGCGTCCAAGAACGCCTGCTGCATGCGAAATTCAGGATAGGCCATGGCTTCTTCAATGCGCTGTGCCACTGTTTCGCGCTTACGCAAAAATCTACTTTCCGGAAAATCCGGCTTGCGCAACACCAAGTTTGCCAATTGCACAGCACCCACAATGCCCTTGCTGGGCGCAGATAATGCAACATAAGTTTGATCTGGCGTAGAGCTTATATTTAAATCGCCTCCCACATCCTGAAAAGACTCGTAAAGCTCCGACGAACTCTTCCCATCTGCACCTTCAAGAAACATACTCGGAGCCAATTGGCCAACTGCAGGCCCATTGGGGTCATCGCAAGCAAGCCCACAATCAAATGCCAGAGCGATTGCAACAGTATCCTGCAAGTCAGAACGCAAATAAGTGACCGAAATGCCATGTGGGGTTTTAAATTCAACTAAGGGAATATCGGCCGCAAAAGCCGAGTTCATAAACACTACAAAAACGAAAACAACTTTTACAAAAATCTTCATTGCGTCGCCCCCGCCGGAGAAATCAAAGCGACACCAATACGACCAGGTTTTTGCAGCGCCACCATTAGCTTGTTAACATCATCAAGTTCCAGCAATTCAATTTCATGCAGATAAGAAGTCGCATTCTTAAATCCGAAATCAACAATATCTTGCCCTAGGCTTCGAACGCGACCATCCACATTCTCCCATTCACTCAACAGAAAATTGCGTTTTTTGAGTCGCTCGAAACTCATTTGTGAAATACCGCTGGTCGCAAGCGAGGACAAATAATTCTCCAAAATAGCTTTCACCTTTTGTGGTTCCACACCACTTTGCAGTGACGCGGTAAATTGCATTTGCCAAATGCCCTCGCTCACGCGCCCCACGCTAATATTCCAACTCTGCACAAGCCCAGCATCATCGGCAATCTTGTCACGCAATCCTTCGGCCAACCTGCTTCGCATGGCATCAGCCAAAACGGACGACGCTGCCACCGCCCGCCAAGACGTCGGCGCAGCAACAATTTTCGACCATGTCATCTTTGTTGTACGCGCACGGTCGGAGGTTTTTTGTTGCATAAATGTTGAAGGCTCAACTGCTATCTTCGCAGAAGGTGGAATCAAAGAAGACAAATCCTCAAGGTCTTTATCCTCATGCTTCACACGAAATTCACGGTTCACCAAAAAACCGCCATAAATTGCATTTGGGAAAGTAGAGCGGATAGCCTGCCGATTTGCCGGCGTCAGATAGGGCCCCGAAATTTGCAAAAAAAATGAAGAGTTCTGATAATGCGCAGCATCAAAGGACAGAACATCTTGCATTGAAACTTTTGCAACATCGGCAACTGAACCACCCGGATATTTTTCAAAAGCCATGCCTTTGAACAGCTCTGAATTAAAGTCCAAATAGAATTGCGTGTCGGGGTCGCTTTGCGTGCGTTGCAGCAGTTCTTGCGTAACGACCAATTTTTCAATTTTCAAATCTTTTTCCGTAATCGAAAGCGGCACAATCATCTTTGCTAAATTGCGCAGCCCCTCGGCCAGTCCACCCGGCGGCACATTAAGATCGTATCTCGTGTATTGGTAAGTTGTTGCAGCATTCGAGTTCGAACCAGGAACCACATCAAAAGCCGCAAAACCTTTGCCGTTGCTGTGTTTGAATTTCAAATGTTCCAAGACATGTGCAATGCCTGGAACAGAATCAGATGTTGAACCAAATGGCACCCACATTGAGATCGTATAGAGGCCAGTATTCTCAATCGCGATGTTTAGGATGTGTTGCTTTCCGTGCAAAGCATCAGCATTTGCTGGCAACACCAAAGTGTTCGATACCAGCAAGAACAGAAAACCAAAAAATTTATTCACAAGAGTCTCATTCTAATTTATTGACCGGGAGCAAATTAAAGAAAACGTCAGCCAATGCCAGTGACAAATGCACCCTGTGGGCAAAGTAACACAGTTGTCACCATTGGCCTTTTTGATAGTCTCCGCCGCTGATCTCGTAATAATCGCCCGCGTCATCACAGAAGATATGGCCTTCAAGTCTCAAGCCAGTCTTGCCATCCAGCGAACCAGCAGTGATAGCAACATAGTCTTTGCCTTCACTTTTCCAAAACATTACTGATCCGCATTCTTTGCAGAACCCGCGTTCAGCAGTTGGGCTAGACTTATACCATTTTAGACTTTCAGATTTTATCATTCTGAAATCAGCGTTGTTGGCCGCAGTCGCTGTCATATAGTTCCCAGTCTGCTTGCGGCATTGATGACAATGACAGGCAACAATATCCCGCAAATTTTGTGCCTCATATGCCACAGCACCACACAAACACGATCCCGTTTTCATTTCATTTCACGCGCCAACAATGAAATATGATCAGGCCCAATCCCACAACACCCACCAAAAGCAGAAACCCCAAGCTTCTGCCAATCGCGCGATTTTGAAACCAATTCTTCGGGCGTTATCACATCAACAAACTGCCATTTGGGCGCTTTAAAAAACCCACATTCAGGATAAGTGCCCATCGGCCCCGCCCAAGACTTTCGCAAAATCGCCAAGGCCTCATCAGTGTCGTTAGGTGATGTATGCATAATGCTCATCACAGCAGGTTTCAGTGCAGCAAGGGCAAAGGCAACATCTTCAAACATCTGGTCAGGCCGCCCGAACCCAACCAATTTACCATCGGCATTACGCTCAACCGAAATCCCAACCCAAACAGGAAGCCCAGTTTTGATCGCCTCGTCCGTGGCCCAGACTGAATAGTCTGTATCGCGCATCATCTCCATCATGATGAGGTCAACTCCACACGCCTTCAAATTCTCAACCTTGCGCTTAAACAAATTCCGCGCTTCTGCCTCGCTCCAATCTGTCGTCAAATCTGTGCGGTCTGACCCCGCCACGACAGGACGCATCGTCGAAACCGATCCGGCCACAGCAACTTTAAAACCCTTGGCAGCAGCCTTCGCTTCACGCACCGCAGCCCTATCAACCAAAATCAAATCATCATCCCGCTTGTAAAAATTAAAGCTCAAAGCCGAAGACGCAAAAGTATTCGCCGTAATCATATCGGCGCCAACGCGGATATATTCATCGTGCACCTGGCGCACGATATGTGGGTGGGTCAGGTTCGCATCAGCACACCACACATCACCGCTCATCGGCGCTCCCCTGCTTTGAATATCCGTGCCCGTGCCGCCATCCATAATAATGGTTTTGCCGCGTGCTAATTTCTCTTCAATAAATTGATAACTCACTTCAACCGCGCTTTCGCAAATGCTTGCATATGAAACTGTGCCTGTGGCTTAGCATATT
>JAYVPZ010000363.1:0-5110 GCA_043757105.1 Aestuariivirga sp.
CGTTTCACCCACCCAACCTGTCGAAGCACCATTGGTGTTGAAAGGCTTTTTATAGAGCGTTGCAGAAATTTGGCGCACATCGGCCATCTGGCGCATGGGTGATGCTTTCGAAAGCAAGCGACCAATCTCAGCTTCCACTTCAGGCGGAACCAGGTAGCCACCATCTTGACCAGAACCCACAGACATGGCCTTGGCTTCAAGATTAAAAAGGCCTTGGGTTTCGCCCTTGCGTACATATTGTTCAAAAGCTTTTTTATGTTCGCTCGGTTCGTTTTTCACTTCGCCGCCTAAAGCCGGCCTGCGCGATTTCAAAATAAGTTCATCCATCGCTTTATTGATGCGGTCAACTTTTTCAGAGGTCACCACATCAGCGCTCATGCGCTTTTCAATTTGGTCGAGCCGTTCATCATTGGCCTCTTTGAACGCTTCAAACGCGCCCATCACGTCATATTGGTCAGCGTTCGAGTTCGCCACTTTGGTTTCTAGATTATCCATGGATTGTATTATTCCTTGTTAAGTTCAGGGCTTCAGGTTTGGCAAAAAGTGAATCCGCTTTCGCCCAATTGCGAGACTTCACAGTGCTCACCCGCGCACCTTCCAACATTGGAAAAGTGACGAGCGAAATTTCCCACAAATCAATAGTGTGGAGTCTGCGGGTTTTGATTCCGCGATCTTGTTTGGCAAAAACTGTTTTGAAACCAATCGACAAGCCATCAAGCCCGCCTGATTCCAAAAGCGAAAATAATTCGCGCCCGCGTTGCACATTGCGGTCAAGTCGGCCGCGCACAAAAAGCCCGCGTTGATCTTCATAAATATCCACCCATGTGCCCACAGGTTCAGCTGGATTATGTTGAAACAGCATGCGGATATTTTCGACGCCACGCTTCTTCAAGCTTTCCGCAAAAGCCCCCGGCATCACAATATCGCCAGCGCCATCACGCTTATTAAACAGACTGGCATAGCCAGAAAACACGCCGGTGCCCGGCCCTGCCGATAGCGGCAGTTCCAGCCCGCGTCTTGAAAGACGAAGGGTCATTGATAGGTTCCTTGATTTTGATTTTTTTAAGAAGCGAGTAGCGAGTAGTTTCTATTCGCTATTCGCTATTCGCTATTCGCTCTCTTCACTTCCCATATCCAACAGCAGCGCGCTTCTCATCATCGCTCAAAAACGTCGCCGCGTTTACACGGGCCCACAATGCATCTCGGTCATGAGACAGCGCTTCAACTTGATCGAGATCGAAACCTAGTTTTAAGTCCGACCCAAATGGAGTTCCGACAAATCCACCCAACGCATCGGTCACTTTCCCTAAAAGAGGGATCACCGTTTGCCGCCAGAATGTGCGGTTAGCTTCGGCATAATTTGAATAAGTATTATCGCCAGGAATACCCAGCAACATCGGCGGCACACCAAAGGCCAAAGCAATTTCACGCGCAGCTGAATTTTTTGCTGCAATGAAATCCATGTCCTTGGGGCTGAAGCCCATCTCTTTCCAATCAAGTCCACCTTCGAGCACCATGGGTCTGCCTGCATTTGCAGCTCCCTGGTAGCTCGACTCCAATTCGCTCTTCAGGCGGTCAAATTGCTCCGTGGTCAGATGATCATCAGAGGCCGCAAATACCAGCGCACCAGAAGGCCTTGCCGCATTATCCAGCATGGATTTGTTCCAAGCACAGGCTGCATTATGTGTATCAATGCTGCGTTGTGCAGCCTCTAAGGGTGACTGCCCATAATAGTCATCAACCGGATTGAACATGCGAATGTGAAGCACGCGCTCAGCTGGTAGCTTGGCGCATTCTCCGTACACGGAGTATTCATAATGGTCGGGCCAACCATCGCTCCCCGGCACCACTTTCATCCGGTCTGGCCGCAGCGCCATTAATTCACGCGGGGTTCCATCTAAGCTTGAGACTTCAATATAGGTATTCCCTGCAAGCAGCAGATAAGAAATGATATTCTCAACCAATTCGCGTCCCGTTTGGGATGGGTTTGGACGTTGTAAAATATCGAGCAGAGGATGGGTTTCAACTTCGTTTGCGCCCTTATAGAGAAGCAACGGAACCGAACTCGCAGCCTCAGCAATCATCCGCACACAGCGATATCCAATCGCATTGGTCGAAAACCCCTCACGCGCCATCGCTGCATAATTGCGCGGTGTCCATTGCGGTTTTCCTGCTTGATAAAATGAGACAAGCGGTTGGCTGCCGAATTTTTTCTGTTCGGTGGTGAAGAGAGATTTTAGTTTTGAAAGCATTTAATTTTGTTCCTTAATTACTTCTCCTTCTCCCCTTGAGGGAGAAGGTGGATCGAGACCACTTGGTCTCGAGACGGATGAGGGGTTTGGCGCAACGAGTCCGACTTTGGGCAATGAGTGTGCTGCACCAGCCCCCTCATCCGGCGCTCCGCGCCACCTTCTCCCTCAAGGGGAGAAGGAGAGTAATTCATATCATTCGCACTCTTGGCGCAGCTTTCGGCTTCTGCATCAAATCATGCACCGCCCATACCAGTGCATCGAGCCTATCCGGACTCTTCGCGCCAACCCCGATTGCAGCACACATCTCATCTTCCAATTCTGGAAACACACCCACATGGCTCACACGGCCTTGCTCATACAATGCGGCAATCGGCTCGGCCCGCGCCGCCTTACCTTTACTGGCATGCACCGCGCGAAAAGAAATATTCTTATCCACTTCACGCAACACCTGCTCAACCATTGCACCGCCCTGGTTCACTTCGGCCACAACACGCGCAGCTTTTTGTTCATGATAAAGTGCCACCACGCGCTTGGCCCACTGCGCAGGTCTAAAGCCTTGGACGGAACGATCCGCCAAAACATAGAACCGATCATCTTGCCCCAAGCCCACACAAACAATGCCGCAGGCATTGCTCAACTTGCCCGCACTTGCCGGCGGATCGACCGCCACGACAATACGCTTGAATGTTGGTGCTTCGAAAATTCGGTAGCGTTCAAACATATCGCGATTGAACAGCGCGTCAGGATCATCTTCGATCAGCTCACCATCTAATTCCTGCCGCCCTAATCTGGTTCCGGCATAACGCGCTTTCACATCTTTCAAAAATCCACTGGCCAAGTTTTTTGCATTATCGAAAGTTGTCGAATGGCTAGTAACAGTGCCCGCCTCTGCCATCAGCTTTTTCAAAAGCGGAATTGGCCTCGGCGTTGTGGTGATTACGGCCACAGGGTTTTCGCCAAGTCTCAATCCAAATTGCAACATGTCCCAAACGCTCTCCACCTGTTTCCATTTTGCCAGCTCGTCGCACCAGGCCGCATCAAATTGCGGGCCGCGCAAACCGTCTGGTTCTTCCGCACTAAACACATGGGCCACAGCTCCGTTGGGCCAACTTAACATCCGTTTCGAAGGCTCAAACAAAGGTTGCTCGTTTGTTCCGTGTACGGACAATAATCCCGACTGCCCTTCAATCATCACCAGTCTTGCCTCAGCAAAAGTTGGTGCCAAAATCGCAATGCGCGAGGCTTTGGTTCCCCATTCGCCCAGCGCAATGGCCCGCACCCATTCGGCTCCCGCTCTGGTTTTGCCAGAGCCTCGACCACCTAAAATTAGCCAACGCCGCCAATCCTTGCCTTCAGGCGGAAGTTGATCCCGCCTCGCCCAATATCGCCACTCCCTGAGTAGATGACTTGTCTCGTATGGCTTCAACATCGCTCTGAGTGCTGCTCGTTTCGTCTCCGTCCGGCAGGTTCGCAATGCGGCGCGCAAGTTCATCACGCTCGGCATCGTTGAGCTTTCTGGTGTCGCTGCCTTGGCGCTGTCTGCGATCTTTTTGTTCAAGTTGTAAAACCTTTTCTAAAGTGCGCACCAAAGTATTGGTGGCCCGAATATCGCGTTCATTTGAAAGCGCAGAAATGTCTTCGCCAATGGCGTTCATTTCGCGTTCCAAATTTATAAGACGCTTTTGCAGAATGTCCTTCAAGCGTTTGATGGTGTCGCGCGTGCTTTCTGCTTTATGTTTCGTCTTGGAAGCACCGCGCATCAGCCAACCTTCGGTTTTGGCCTTTCTGCTGAGTGTTATTCCAGAAATACCAATGCTCTCGGCAATCTGTGTCACATTTTCCATCGTTTGCTCATAGCGCATACGAATATGCGCCCAAGCCGCCGCATCCGGCGCAAGCTTAGCGTCTTGGTTCATTTCAAATCTCAAATTTAAGGGTTGCCAACGAGGCCCGTTTTTCTGGGCCCATTTGTGGAGTATGACAAGAACTAGCAGGTTCACCGTACGGTGTCAAGAACTATTTTCATTTTGTAGGATTTATTTTTAAAATCTTGTTCCTAAACGAGAATTTTGTGAATTTCATCGCGGAGCACTCGATTGTCACCGCGAAAGCTCGCAATCATTCCCGATAGAAATCTCTCAGGATCCAGTTTCTTCAACTTTGATTGGTGTCCTGCGTGAACGGCAATGTCAATTTTAAAACCGACTTCTGGAGTATGACAAAAACTACCACCCTCACCGTTCTCTTGTCAAGAACTATTTCCTGAACTAGTCATTATTTTTTTATTCGCGCTTCGAAATCGCACTTAAGTTATTGTAACACAATGGACATTCGGCAGCTTCAATATTTGGCAGCTTTAGCCCGGGAAAAGCATTTTACCCGAGCGGCGGCGGCTTGCAACATCACCCAGCCCACATTATCGGGCCGGATTCGCCAGTTGGAACAAGAACTTGGCGTACCCATTGTAGAGCGTGGCCAGCGTTATATCGGTTTAACACCAGAAGGTGAGCGCGTTCTCAAATGGGCGCATCTCATATTAGACAACTGGCAAAACCTCCAACAAGAGCTGGTTCAGATTAAAGGAAAGTCTGGCGAACTCGTCGGTCGCATGGTTTTGGGCGTCATCCCCTCGGCGCTGCCCATGGCCTCGTTTCTGACCAAGGCGATGAACGCGATGCACCCAGCCGTTGATTTCACCATCCTGTCGCATAGCTCCGAAGAAATCATCCGTGCACTGAGCGATTTTTCGATTGAAGCCGGCATCACCTATCTCGATAATGAGCCAGTGGAAGGTTTAATGTCAGTAGAGCTTTACCGCGAAAATTATTGTTTGTTTATTTCTGAGACCCATGAATTCG
>JAYVPZ010000364.1:0-5098 GCA_043757105.1 Aestuariivirga sp.
GGTAGCTTAACCGCAACTGGGGTTGATTTATTTGACAGTCCGTAAACGCGCATCGGCCTAGTCAATAATATCCTGCAGCCCGCATCGCCGCATCAACGCGGTTCTGAGCACGGGTCAAAGCCTCAACATCGGAACACTCGCCATTCAACGCTGCAAAAATCTCCTCACCCAAAATATCTTCAATCAACCGATATTCACGTACAGGCGGCCTTTGCCAAGTCTGTATCTTATTCTGTTTTGCTAACCGATCTACAAAACTCACAATTGGCGTTGTCGCCGCCGCTTCAGGGTCAGCGCTCACACTAAAGCGCGGGGCCACCGGAAAGCCATTCTTCACATGCTCTTTCATCGCCGCAGGTGAAGCCATCCAAGAAATAGCCTCAAACGCCAGCCTCGCCCGCTCCGGCGGAAGTGAGGCTGGCACGGCAAGAAGAAATCCGCCAATGGGCGAAACACTCGTCCCGCTCGGCCCATGTGGATGCGGATAATAGGCCACTTTGCGCTTCACCACTGAATGAATATCATATTCAAACCGTGCCGCCCGCATCGTCCAGCAATATATCATAGCGGCTTGCCCGCTCATAAAATAGTCCAGCGCCTTATTCCAATCGATCGATAAAATGTCAGGCGGTGAAACCGCCAAAAGTTCATGCATATATTCAAGTGTGCGCTTTCCAGCCTCGCTCAAAATGCGCGGGCGCATCGCCTCACCCTTCAACTTGCTATAGTCAATATGCAAACGCGGAGCAGGGATGTCGATCACCGGGCTCCCGCAACAACCCATGAAAAACATAAACGAATGCGAAATCGGCGCACCCTTAGCCGCATTCCAAACCATGCCCTGCATGCCGCGCTTAGGATTATGCAAAGTTTTCGCCGCCTCAATCACCTTTTCAAAACTTGTCGGATGGTGCAACCCGCGCTCCTCAAACAAATCCTTGCGCAGTGATAAAGCTTCTATCGTGCAATAAATCGGAACGCCATATTGCGTCTTGTTCCAAGTGCCCGTCGCCCAAATATTTGGGTGAAAATCGAGTGGATTAATGCTGTTGCTCTTCAGAAAATCCGTCAGAGGTTGCGCCACATTATTGGCTACCGCTTCGCCAAGCCAGGGCATATTGGTCGCAATAACATCATACGCGCTCTCTTTGCGGCGCGCGTTGGCAAACACTTCATCGCCAAGTTCAGGAAGACTCAAAAGCTTGAAATTCTTCCGCGCCGAAAGTTTGCTGCGAAAATCCGACCACATATCGCGCATGCCAGCGAAGTAATTGTCGTCATGCAGAAGAAACCGCAGGTCTGGCCCCGTCTCCTTTTTCTTCTCCATAATTTCAAGTGGTGGAATAATTTGGCCAGCCAAATAAGAGCCGCCAAAATAATAGTCTTCTGAATCCGCACTCCCGCTCTTCAAACCAAAGGTCTCGGCCAGCAGGGCCTTCACCTTGGTGGCGTAATCAATAAAGCTGATGGTCAGATTGCGGCTGGGCTCAAGAAAATGCGACTTCCCCCCGGTCCCCTTTGGCCGCAATTGAATATCGCCACTCTCAATTAGCTTATGAACGCGGCGCATCGCACTGGCAAAAGGCACATCCGCCGCCGAAGCCAGCATCGACATCGTAACATTCTCGCCGCGCAAATGATGCTTCATCAAGAACAGCACGATATTCCAATTTGGATCAGGCTCCGCCGCCTTCAGCAACTTGTCATAAGGCGCTCGCATACGTTCCAGAAACGTGATGATGCGCAGAAGTTCATATTCGGTCATGACGGAAGTTGTGCTTGTTCGGTAACAAAGGTCAAGGGAATAGCACAAAGGGGTCTTGTTTCGGTTCACGCCGAATGTATCATGCTGCCAAAAGATAGGAGGAACAAATGGCAGAAAAAACTTATGGCATGCATCATATTGGGTTCACGGTGCCCAATATTGAGGAAGGCATCGCCTTCTTCAAGGCTGTCTTCGGCGCGGTAGAAGTATTCCACACTGGCCCCTTCGATGTTGACGCAAATTTCATGCAGAAAAAATTAGGCGCAGCACCCCAGTCACGCATCCGCGATCTGGTGTTTTTGCGCTGCGGCAATGGCACCAGTGTCGAGCTTTTTGAATACAGTGGAGAAGATAAATCTGCTCCACAAAAACGCCCGTCGGAAGTGGGCGGCATGCACATTTGTTTTGAAGTGGAAGATGTGTATGCTTCGGCTGAGCGCTTGGAAGCGCAAGGCGTTGAGATGTTAGAAGGACCCAATACCGTTGAAGAAGGCCCTCTTGCTGGTTTCAACTGGGTCTATTTCAAAGCGCCCTGGGGGCAAATCCTTGAGATCGCCAGCTTCGAAAAACTTGGCTATGAAAAAAACACACCGCACCGATTGTGGCGCGCAAAGTCATAAATGGTACGCTTTAGTGGCCATAATGTTCCTCGCGATTATGCTATCGATTTGCGCTGATGCTGTCATTACTTGAACTCAGGTTTGGTACGCCGTTTCTATGCCTATAAAGCTAAAATCTACCCAGTACAGGCCCATCACAGACTCTACAGCTTTGGCTGCGGGTGTTAGGTATTTTGTGTTCTGAGGCGCTTCGACGAGGTATATTGCGAGTGATTTTTGTGCTGATTTGCCAAAGTCTTTTGAAAGATTGAAACCAAATTTATTTCTCTTGGAAGCGAATTTCAGGCTTACAACGGGCTGCTTCATGACTTCGAGGGGCAACATTTATTGCTCTGAAGTGAGCAAGTAGCAGCCTGCGCAGCGCTGCTTATCTGTTGGTGTTTCATGATGAGAATGAACGAGTGTGCAATTCCATGAATTGTATATTGTGGGCATTCGCCGCGTGAGCATGTGCATTCGCGTGAAGCTGCGAGTGTGATTTTGTTTGCAGATCGGAATTTTGAGTGAGAGCAAGATAGAAGGGGTGGTGTCAGAGTGGGCGGAAGTTGTTGTTATCGTTGGACCGGATTGTCACCAATTGGTGTGCGTAGACGGCATCATTTCTAAAAGCTTAGTCCAATCAATGATCGATGTGACTCCATCTTGAAACTTCCGCCTTTGACCACATGTCGTGATCTCCAGTCAGTATGTGAGGTCATGTTATGAAAAATGAGTTTGAACCAAAGCTTGGTCGTATCGGTCATGGTCGCGGCAAGCGCGATACGCCTTATGTGCGAAAGGTGTTGAACGCTGCTTACAAAAATGGTTTTGCTGCTAAGCGCAAGTCGGGATTCACGGGCAAGTATATCGGGCGGGGCAGTGCTGTTGGGACGCTGGCTGCGGCGGGGTTCTTTCCCAAGGGACAACGGCGTGTGCTGGTCAAGCTGCGGATTGCGAAGCTAAGAGCGGGTGATTTGAGCGCACCCCGTGCCCATCTCCGTTACCTGAAGCGGGACGGTGTGAACCGCGATAGTGAGCCGGGGCAGGTCTATTCCAAAGACTTGGACATTGCCGATGGTGGGGAGTTTACCGAACGCTGTGACGGCGACCGCCACCAGTTCCGGGTCATTGTGTCGCCTGAAGATGCAGCTCAGATGGAGGCGCTTAAGCCCTTCGTTCGTGATCTCATGACGCGCATGGAAAGAGACCTAGACACCGAGTTGGATTGGGTGGCTGTTGATCACTACAACACAGGTCATCCCCACAGCCACATCATCATTCGGGGCCAAGATGATCTGGGCAAAGACCTGATCATGACTCGCGATTATGTCAGCCATGGTATCCGGCATCAGGCGCAAGATCTGGTCACGCTAGAGTTAGGCACAGAAATCGAATTCGACCGACAGATGAAGATGGCGCGGGAGGTGGATGCAGAGCGCTTCACGAGGCTCGACCGAACCCTTCTCAGTCACGCACAGGACAATTTCCTCGTGGTCAGCGCCATGCCGCCTGCCGACACCATGACCCGCGCGGCCCAGATGGGCAGGCTCAGGAAGCTGCAAAGCTATGGTTTGGCCAATGAGAAACAAACAGGCATCTGGGAACTCTCCCCACACACGGAAACCAGACTCAAGGCCCTTGGCCAGCGCCACGACATCATCAACACCATGCACCGTGCTATGCGTGAAGCAGGCATCGACAGACCGGCGGGCAGCTTCTCAATCTACCATGGTGGCAAGCCCGTCATCGGCAGGGTGGCAGCCATTGGCCTCAGCGATGAACTCTCTGACCGACGCTTCGTCGTGATTGATGGCGCGGACGGCAAAGTTCACTACGCCGATCTCGGCAACATCAAACAGGAACTCCTGCCAGAACGTGGCATGATTGCGTCACATGAGGGCAACACAAACGAAGAGACGCGTAAGCAATCAAACCGTCTCAGGATATTGTCATACCTCAATCTCGAAAAACTTGTCGAAACCGAGGGCGCAACATGGCTCGACAAGGAACTGTTGGGCAAGGCAACAACTGAGCTTGGCACCCACGGCTTTGGCGCAGACATCAGCTCAGCCCTGAAAAATCGCATGCTGTGGCTTGCTGAGAAAGGTTTCATTCAAGCAGGTGAAGACGGTACGCCTCGACTTAAAGTAAACGCCTACAACGAACTGAAGCAGCGAGAGTTGCAAAGCGGAGCAAATACATTTGCAAATCGATCCGGGCTATCACACGCGCAGATGATCGAAGGCGAACAGTTCACTGGCCACTATAAACAGTCTGTGAACCTTGGGAGCGGCAAATACGCCATCTTCGAAAACGCCAAGGAATTTGTGCTGGTTCCTTGGCGGCCCAGCTTCGAAGACATCAAGAGCAAAGTCGTATCTGCTTCCTCTGGTCCAAACAGGACGTGGGATATCGGCATAGGGCGAAAACACGGGATCGAAATCTAGGTCTTGGACGAGACCGACAGAAATATGTTGGCTGCAAGTTTGCTGTTGACGCTGCCAAGTCCAAAACATTGGTCACCGTTCGCAGGGTGGGCGGCACTCCCTTCTAGGCCCGCTGCGGCGGGCCGCAACTTCGCAAGCTCTCAATGATCATTCTGTCTAACAAAGTTCGCGTTCACGCAGTCCTCCATTGCATTGCGGCCCTTCGGGTGCAGCCCACCTCATTCAGCAGGCCTTTCCGGTCGCAAGTTGCCGCCCACCCCGCTCTCTGGGTTCGTGTGTGGAGGAAG
>JAYVPZ010000365.1:0-5059 GCA_043757105.1 Aestuariivirga sp.
CGATTTTGAAAGAACTGCAGGCGCTGGCATGATTGACGGGGGCCGTTTCAGCATTGCCGGGCGCACGAAGGCGTTTGGTTATGCCTTTGCGGGCCTCGCCCATGTTTTCAAAACTGCGCATGCAATTTGGATTCAAAGTGCCATAGCCGCGTGTGCCATTGCCGTTGGATTTTATCTCCACATCACAGCCAGCGATTGGCGCTGGATCGCGCTGGCCGTAGCCTTGGTCTGGACAACCGAGATTATGAACACCGCAGTCGAAACGGTGTGCGATGCCCTGCATCCCGAACACCATCCCATGATTGGCATAGCCAAAGACGCAGCAGCAGGCGCTGTTTTAATGGCAGGCATAGGCGCAGTGGTGATCGGCACCCTCACCTTCTGGCCTTATATGTACTAAATTGTGCCGTTACTGTCTCATCGTCAGTTGATCAGACTCAACTGAATAGCTTTTCAAGCGTGAGAGAAACGACATACCGAGCAAGTTCACATCAAGCTCGCCTTGCCGCGCCACGCTCGCTTTGACATCTTGAAGAGCAAGAGAGCTGATACGCAATTCGTCAATCCGAATCGGCGCGACTTTGGTCAGACCATTGGCGGTTGAAACAATTTGTGTGTAGCTTTCTTCGCCTGCCAATAGTCCGAGGCGTTTGGCGGTATCATAAGTTAAAACGACCGTGCTGGCCCCCGTATCGAGTATGAAACTTGTGCTTTGAGTGTTGATCAGGCCATCAATACTAAAGTGATCATCTTGGCTGTTTTTGGTGATCACGACAGTGCCGCCGCCTTTATCAATGGCCCGTCCGGGCAGCAACACACTGACCATGCGATTTTTCACGAATGTAAGCTCGGGGCGAAAAGCATAACCGCCAATCAACACCACAACCATAGCAAGCCAAAGCGCAGCATGGCGCAAAGCTTGGCTTGATTGACCTTTATATTTATGGATTGCCGCAGGCAGATACCACGCCAGAAGCAAGCAACAAACGGTGATTGAAACGATTACATCGGCATTCATATCGGCCCCTAAAATCCCAACAAGCCATGAAATTTAGAAACGGCGTTCAAGTATTCCGCTTCCGTGCCGCTAGGGTGCGCAGCCGCAGCGCATTCAACCGAATAAATCCAGCCGCGTCCTTTTGGTCATAAGCACCGCGGTCATCTTCAAACGTCACCAGATCATTCTTGTAAAGTGACTTAACCGACTTGCGCCCCACCACAATCACATTGCCCTTATAAAGCTTCAGGCGAACCGTGCCTTCCACATGCTCTTGAGATTTGTCGATCATGGTCTGCAACATCTCGCGCTCCGGCGCAAACCAGAAGCCGTAATAAATCAGTTCGGCATAGCGCGGCATGAGAGAATCTTTGAGATGTGCGGCTTCGCGGTCAAGCGTGAGAGACTCCATCGCCCTGTGCGCCACCAATAAGATTGAACCGCCCGGTGTTTCATAAACCCCACGCGATTTCATGCCCACAAAACGGTTCTCAACGAGATCTAAGCGCCCAATGCCATTATCATGACCCAAACGATTAAGCTCAGTCAGCACAGTTGCCGGAGACATGGCCTTGCCGTTGATCGCAACAGGATCACCATGTTTGAATTCAACTTCAATATAAGTCGGCTTATCTGGTGCATCTTCCGGCGCGATGGTGCGTTGATACACATAAGGCGGCGCTTCTTCCCATGGATCTTCCAGCACTTTGCCTTCAGATGATGAGTGCAGCAAATTCGCGTCCACCGAAAACGGCGCATCACCGCGCTTATCCATCGCCACGGGAATTTGGTGTTGCTCAGCAAATGTAATCAAATCCGTGCGGCTTTTAAATTCCCATTCGCGCCATGGTGCAATCACTTTAATATCAGGGTTCAGCGCATAAGCCGTCAGCTCAAACCGAACTTGGTCATTGCCTTTGCCCGTGGCCCCGTGGGCTATCGCATCAGCACCAGTCTCCTCGGCAATCTCAATCAAACGCTTGGCAATCAAAGGCCGGGCAATTGATGTGCCCAGCAAATACACACCTTCATACAAAGCATTGGCGCGGAACATCGGAAATACAAAATCCCGCACAAATTCCTCGCGCACATCTTCAACATAGATCGACTTGATCCCCATAAGCTCAGCTTTTCTGCGGGCAGGCTCCAGCTCGCCCCCTTGCCCCAGATCAGCGGTAAAGGTCACCACCTCAGCCCCATATTCGGTCTGAAGCCACTTCAGAATAATCGAAGTATCAAGTCCACCTGAATAAGCGAGGACAACTTTTTTGATTTTGGATTTGGACATGAATTTCCTCTGATAATATAGATTTAGCTAGTTAATGGTATGTCACTCAGTTCAATTTCGATTTCAATCTTCAGACTGGCTGCGAGTTGTAAGACCCCATACGCTCGCTCGTCTTGATTTTTGCCAGGACCAATAATCACTCTCTTGAGAGCCTCGGCAAGCACTTTGCCTTCAAATAAATTAACGTATGGAACTAAGACTTGACCTCTCTTACGAAAACCAAAAGGAGGAGGTTCCCCCTCAGGAGGGAGCAAGTGACGAGTAAGCGCTGCAACAACAACTCTGAATTCGGCCTCTTCTTCAAATGCCTTATGCTTAACAAATGGAAGTGTGCTAACAATCGGCTCAAGCAATTCACCAATTTCTCTTTCTTCACTACCAAGCTCAAATAGTTGCCGACTTGCCAATGGTATTCCTATTGTTCCCAACTCGCAGAGGCGATTAAACTTGTGTTTGAATGCACTGCGGGCAATCCCCGAAAAGTCAGCCAAGTCAGGAGATTTACCTGGTTCCAAGTAAATTACCTGCTTCCACGCCTTAACCCCAAATTTTGGACCAAAAGGTAATTTATTCAAAAGTTCGACGAATTTAGCCTCGTCAAAAACTATGGCGTAACCGCCGTCAGCGCCGTATCCACGCCATTGACTGAGGAGGCCACGCATTCGAGTTTCTTCGAGACTATGGCGGCAAAATGAAACCACAAAAATTGGGGATTGTTCATCCAATGATGTAAAAGATCCTTTGAATAGCCGCTGCGCTTCGTCTCTGGCTAGCGCAACTTTTAGATTGTCTTCAAGGGAACCAAATCGCCCCGGGTCGCCGCTAACAATTTCAAAAATTTCCTCGTAAAAATATTTCACCAAATGTTCGGAGGCATAAGTCAATTCTGAAGCATCATTCAAAAACCTGAAGTGAGTAGCACGTACGTTTTGCTCTCTAAGTATTCCTTCGAGCCCATCGACATTTGTGTAGTGGAAAAGTTCCTCTCCGCTCATGCGTGCTCTTTCCTCTCACTCGCCCTAATCTTCATACTCTCACTCTTCAACTGCCCACACGCCGCCATGATATCGCGGCCTCTTGGGGTGCGTACGGGTGATGCATAGCCTGCATTGTTCAAAATCTCGGCGAACACTTCAATCGTGTCCCACTCCGAACATTCATATGCCGTGCCCGGCCATGGGTTAAACGGAATCAAATTCACCTTCGCTGGAATGCCTGCCAGCAATTTCACCAAACGTCGCGCATCGGCCACCGAGTCATTCACACCCTTCAGCATCACATATTCAAACGTAATACGCCGCGCGTTGGATGAGCCTGGATATTTTGTGCAGGCATCCATCAATTCCGCAATCGGATATTTTTTATTCAGCGGCACCAGCTTGTCACGAATTTCATCGGTCGTGCCATGCAAGCTGATTGCCAGCGATGACCCAATCTCATGCCCCGCCCGCACAATCTCCGGCACCACGCCAGACGTGCTCAAAGTAATGCGGCGCTTCGACAAGGAAAGCCCCTCGCCATCCGACGCAATGTTAATCGCCGTCTTCACATTGTCAAAATTATAGAGCGGCTCGCCCATGCCCATCAAAACCACGTTGGTGATGTAACGCCCAGACGATGGTGGCTTAGGGTTGGCTTCCAGATCATCCGGCCAATCTTTAATCCGGTCGCGCGCCAACATAATCTGCCCAGCAATTTCACCAGCGGTTAAATTGCGCACCAGTTTTTGCGTGCCTGTGTGGCAGAAGCTGCATGTCAGCGTGCAACCCACTTGTGATGAAATGCAGAGCGTGCCGCGATCTTCTTCTGGAATATAAACTGTTTCAATCTCGTGCCGCGCACCCGTCGCGTCAGGCGCCAGCCGCAATAACCATTTGCGCGTGCCATCGGTAGACACTTGCTCGGTCACAATTTCGGGCCGTGTTAAAACAAAAGCCTCTTCCAATTTAGCGCGCACTTCCTTGGAAATATCAGTCATCAAAGCAAAATCAGTCTTGCCGCGCTGATAAATCCAATGCCAAAGCTGGCGCATCCGCATCTTGCGTTGTTTTTCAGGAACGCCAATGCGTTCCAAAATCGCCGCCAAATCTTCGCGGTTTAACCCCACTAAAGTCGGGCGTAAATCATTGGGAATATAGCTGGCAGCCAGCGGGATGGCGGTCTGTAAAAGCGTTGTCATGGGCGGGGCTTAGCGCATATGCCGCTAAAATTGAAGCCTCAAGGTTGCGTGTAAACGCCGACCATTGGCCCCATGGGCAGATAGCCGCCGACGCTGCTGATATCTGAACTATAAAGGCTGGAAATTGACCCATCCAAAAACAGCGCGTTCTTGCAGCCCAGTTGATCTTTGAATAGGCTCGCAAAATCATAAAATCCAATGGGATCATTCGATATCACAAACATGGCCGAATGATCATCCAACACACCCACGCCATTGCGAATTTTTAATGACGTTCCATTCGCGGAAAACTTCGGATGAATTTTACCATTCACCACCAACATCGGCCCGGATTGAGTGGCAAAATCGGGCTTAATTCCAGACTTAGCGTAAGTATCAGTGTCCAATACCCCAGCCTTTTCACCCGCAATGTAAAACACACCATTTGGCTTCAAATGAAAATTGCCCGAACCACTTCTGCGGTTCAGCTTTTTGGCCTCGACACCATTTTCAACATAGAGTCCGATGGGTCGCAGATTGGTGTCATACATGCCCGCATTCATGGCGAAAGAAAGCGTCTTGCCATCGGCCTTCAGTTTGTCAGAAAGCCTGCGAA
>JAYVPZ010000366.1:0-5051 GCA_043757105.1 Aestuariivirga sp.
GTTTTGATGTTTCATGGAAACATCAAAATCGCCTAAGTTATTATTTGCGATCAATTTACTGACTTTTGACGATTCCGTCAAAAGTCAGATTGATCTAGTTTGGAGAAACTGAATTTATGAAATTACCACGCGACGTTGGCCCCATTCATTTCATTGGCATTGGCGGCATTGGCATGAGCGGCATTGCCGAGGTGATGTCAACTCTGAACTATAAAGTGCAAGGTTCTGATATATTAGACAATTATAATGTTGCACGTCTGCGTAAACATGGCGTTGACGTGGCCATTGGGCATAAGGCTGATAACCTTGGTAGTGCGCAAGTTGTGGTTATTTCGTCTGCTGTAAAAGCCGATAATCCAGAGTTGATAGAAGCGCGCAAACGCTTTTTGCCAATTGTGCGCCGAGCTGAAATGCTGGCGGAATTGATGCGGTTTAAATCGTGCGTTGCCGTCGGTGGTACGCACGGCAAGACAACAACGACATCCATTGTTGCTGCGTTGTTGGATGCTGGAAACTTCGACCCCACCGTCATCAATGGCGGGATTATCAATGCTTACGGAACCAACGCGCGTTTGGGCAAGGGCGATTGGATGGTCGTCGAGTCAGACGAATCTGACGGCACGTTTGTCAAACTGCCTGCGGATGTGGTGATCGTCACCAATATCGATCCAGAGCACCTTGATCATTACGGGACGTTCGACAAAGCGAAAGAAGCTTTCCTCGCATTCGTTGAAAATATCCCGTTTTATGGGTTCGCAGTGATGTGCATCGACCATCCTGTGGTGCAGGAATTGATTGGCAAAATTCAAGATCGTCGCGTGGTCACCTATGGCCACAGCCCACAAGCTGATTTTAGATTGCTCGACGTAACATACAGTGATGGCGCAACGCGGTTTGGCGTGCGCATCACCAACCGCCTCACGCGTAAAACTCATGACATCATGGATTTGGCCTTGGCGATGCCGGGCGACCACAATGCTTTAAACTCAACGGCGGCGCTTGCAGTGGCGCGTGAACTTGGCATGAGCGATGAGCAAATTCGCAAAGGCCTTGCCAGCTTTGAAGGTGTAAAGCGCCGATTTACACGCACAGGCGAATTCAATGGTGTAACTGTGTTTGATGATTACGGGCATCACCCAGTGGAAATCGCCGCTGTGCTTTCAGCTGCCCGCAAAGTCACAAAGCAAAAAGTCGTGACAGTTATGCAGCCGCATCGATACACGCGTTTAGCTAGTCTTTTCAATGAGTTTTGCTCATGTTTTAACGATGCAGATTCGGTTATTTTGGCGCCAGTTTATGC
The DNA here is from genome assembly GCA_043757105.1 of Aestuariivirga sp. Lineage (GTDB taxonomy): Bacteria > Pseudomonadota > Alphaproteobacteria > Rhizobiales > Aestuariivirgaceae > Aestuariivirga. The sequence goes on from JAYVPZ010000366.1 coordinate 1,301, forward strand.
GGCGGGTGAAGCGCCAATTGATGGCATATCGCATCACAGCCTGGCACAAGGGTTACATGACCGCGGACACCGTGCGGTTTACAAAATCGACACCCCAGAGCAGCTGGCACCAATGATAAAAGGCTTGGTTTCGCCTGGTGACATTGTGGTGTGTTTAGGTGCTGGCACGATTAGCCAATGGGCTTATGCGTTGCCCGGACAACTGGCTGAACTTTCGAAAGCCTAACGATGAAAATTGATGGCGATACTCTTTTGAAAAAACTGCCTGCTGTGCGCGGGCGGTTAGAACCAAACGCGCCGCTGGCTGATCTCACATGGTTTCGCGCAGGTGGTGCGGCTGAAGTGTTGTTCACGCCTGCTGACGAAGATGATCTTTCCGCTTTCTTGAAAGAAAAACAGAAGGACATTCCAATTTATGTGATCGGCGTTGGTTCAAATTTACTCGTGCGTGATGGCGGTGTGCCCGGTGTTGTGATCCGCTTGGGCCGCGCATTTATGGATGTTGCGTTAGAAGGCGAAAACCGTGTTCGGGCCGGAACGGCAGCGCTGGATGTGCGCGTAGCGAGGTTTGCTGCAGAAAATAGTATTGATTCATTAACCTTTCTGAGAGGTATTCCCGGCAGCATAGGCGGCGCGCTTCGTATGAATGGCGGGGCTTATGGTGGTGAAACAAAAGACGTGCTGGTGGAAGCACGGGGTTTTGACGTTCAGGGGAATTTACACGTGTTGAGCAATGCCGACATGAAATATACTTATCGCCATTGTGGCGCATCCGAGGATTTGATTTTCACTTCGGCTTTGCTGCGAGGGAAGCTTGGCGTGCAAGCTGATATTCAAGCAGCTATGGATAAAATTACTGAAAGCCGCGAAGCAACGCAGCCCATCAAGAGCCGCACAGGTGGATCGACATTCAAGAATCCGCCGGGGCATAAATCTTGGGCTCTCATAGATGCGGCGGGCATGCGCGGCTTTAATGTGGGGCCTGCAAAAGTTTCGGAACTACATTGTAATTTTCTGATCAATGAAGGTGGGGCAACAGCTACGCAAATTGAAGAGCTCGGTGAAACAGTTCGCGCCCGCGTTAAAGCAAATTCGGGCATTGCGCTGGAATGGGAAATCAAGCGGATCGGCCTAGCGCTTGGAGGTGTTGCTTAATTATGGAAATACGCATCCCTCAGGAAACCACAGTCGCTGTTCTCATGGGCGGCTGGTCTAAAGAACGCAAGGTTTCGCTGTCGTCAGGCGAGGGCTGTTTTGAAGCACTTCGCGCGGCTGGGTTCAACGCCATTTTGGTGGATGTTAAGCGCGAGTCGATCGCTTCAGTTTTGTTGGATATGAAACCAGATGTGGTGTTCAATGCGCTGCATGGTACGTGGGGCGAAGATGGCTGTGCGTCGGCTTTGTTTGAGACTCTGAATATTCCTTATACACATTCTGGCGTTCTTGCTTCTGCTACGGCAATGCACAAAGAAAAATCCAAACTTGTTTTCAAAGACGTCGGCATTCCGGTTGCCGAGAGCAAATTGGTCGATATTGAAGAAGCTGCCTCGCGCCACCCCATGGCCATACCTTATGTCATAAAACCAGTGGCTGATGGATCAAGCGTTGGCGTGCATATTGTCGATCGCGCTTCTAATGGCCCTGTCACAAGCTTGCTTGAAGAGCGCCACATTTTTGGCGATCAAGTTATGGTTGAACGCTTTATCCCCGGCAAAGAATTAACTTGCGCTGTTATGGGTGATGTTGCTTTGGGTGTGATTGAAATTTTGTCTACTGGTGGGTTTTATGATTACGATTCCAAATATGTGCTTGATGGATCGCAGCATATTTTACCCGCTGAAATTCCCAATGAAGTTTATCGCAAGTGCCAGAAATATTCTTTATTGGCGCATCAAGCATTGGGTTGTCGTGGCATTTCACGCTGTGACTTTAGGTTTGATGATACGAGCGAGAAGGGCGAGCTGATCCTGTTAGAGCTGAACACCCAGCCAGGCATGACGCCGACTTCGCTGGCACCGGAACTTGCCAAACATGCGGGCCATTCGTTTCAAGAGATGGTAACATGGATGGTGAATGACGCGTCGGTGAATCGATGAATCGTTACCAATCAATAATTGCTGAAGTGGCATCAATACGTGCCCGCATTTTTGCGCGCGTGTTTGCAATTTTATTTTTAATCGGTTCGATTTTTCATGGAACTTTGCAGGGTGGTATCCTTGAATATGAAGGCAGTCCACTTCGAAACTTTTCTGGTAAAATTGCTAGCATGGCTGGGTTGGCCGCCGTTGATATTCGCGTCAGCGGTTTGACACATCATGACCCTGAATTGCTGTTTCATGCTTTGGGTGTTCAGCCTGGTGCCAGCCTTATTGGCTTTGATGCGGGCGCGGCGCGGCGCACACTTGAAGCGATGGATTGGGTGGCGGCAGCGTCGGTACAAAGGCAATATCCCAACAGGCTTGAGATAAATGTGGCTGAGCGTGTGCCTTTTGCCATTTGGCAACATGAAGGCGCTTACAATTTGATCGACAGAGCCGGTGTTGCCATGGGCGGTCTTAATTTAATGGGGCGTTCGCATTTGCCTTTGGTCACGGGGCAGGGTGCAAATTTGGCAGCTTCCGAAATTATTAACCATCTGGAAGCTTATCCTCTGTTATTCAAGCGGGTCAGTGCCGTGGCTATGGTGGGCAAGCGGCGCTGGACACTCTATCTCGACAATGGCGTAAAAATCGCTTTGCCGGTTGAAGGTGTGACGGAGGCTTTAGCGAAAGTCAGTCAGTTTGATGCTGATGCAGGACTTTTGTCGAAGGCTATTCGTGAGATTGATATGCGGATTGCGGGGCAGATGACGGTCAAGGTCATCGAAATTGTTGATCCGAAAAAGTTTGAACCAGCAGGGGCTAAGATGGTTCAGAAGCAATAGTTCATTTTTGTGTGTAGGTAGAGTGATGAGTACAATGCAAGGCCGTGGCGGCGTTCGCCAACTTAATAATGCCAAGAGTCAAGTTGTTGCGGCACTTGATATCGGTTCAACAAAAATCAGTTGTCTGATTGCCCGTGCAACACTTGGTGACCAAAAATCTAATATTGATCCTCGGCAACATTTGCGTGTTTTGGGTTTTGGACAAACGCTTTCGCGTGGTGTCAAATCTGGCGCAATCATCAACATTGATGAAGCCGAATGCGCCATCCGTTTGGCTGTCGATGCCGCAGAGCGCATGGCCGAAGTGGCAATCTCAGAAATCTATGTCTGCGTGTCAGGTGGACGGGTGCAGTCAGCCAGCTTTTCGGCTCGTACTCAAACGCAAACAGGTGTCGTTTCTTCGCGCGATGTAGATGGTGTTATGACCTCAGCATTATCGCAAGTAAATGTGGGCAAGCGGACGATCTTGCATGTGCAGCCGAACAACTATATTTTGGATGGTGCGAGTGAAGTTAGCTCGCCACTTGGAATGCACGGTGATGTGCTACAAGCCGATATAGGCGTGACAAGTGTTGAGCCTGCTTATTTGCGAAATGTTTCTTTGGCGGTTGAGCGTTCGCACTTGCGGGTCGCTGGCTTTGTGATCGCACCTTATGCAGCAGCTAAATCTTGTCTCACAGTCGATGAATTGCAGCTGGGTTGCACGGTTGTTGATATGGGTGGTGCGATTACCAGCATTGGCCATTTCCGTAACGGGCAACTTCTGGCAGCTGATACAATTTTGGTCGGCGGCGGCCATGTAACAAGCGATATTGCGCAAGGTCTATC
>JAYVPZ010000367.1:0-5039 GCA_043757105.1 Aestuariivirga sp.
GGGGCAGAGGGTGTTTATTGTGGCAGCATCCCACATGCAGGTTTTGGTTTTGCGTTGAAATGTGATGACGGGGCATCCCGCGCCGCAGAGGTGGCCACAATGAGTATTGTGCTGAAACTCGATGTTTGGAGCGCGGACGAACGCGAAAAGCTGGCTGGCTTCCAACATGAAACGTTTAAGAACTGGCGCAAGATTGAAGTGGGCGAATTGCATGGTATGTCTTTGTGATAAAGACATGGGGAATTTAATATGACTGACGACACCATTTTCTTAGGCAAAAGCGATAAGCCGCAGGTGCTTTATATGTCGATGGCCAATCGTCATGGTTTGGTGACAGGGGCCACAGGCACGGGCAAAACTGTTTCTCTGCAAATCATGGCCGAAGCTTTTTCGAAAATGGGCGTTCCGGTTTTTGCGGCTGACATTAAGGGCGATCTTTCCGGCATTTCGCAAGCGGGTAAATCGATTGAATTTCTAGATGAGCGCGCCAAGCAAGTGGGCCTCGATCCATACACCCATGAAGCCACCCCCACCATGTTTTGGGATGTGTTTGGCGAACAGGGTCACCCCATTCGCACCACCATAACTGAAATGGGGCCGTTGATGCTGTCGCGGCTTATGGGCCTGACCGATGCGCAGGAAGGCGCATTGAACATCGCCTTCAAAATTGCCGATGAAGAGGGCTTGGCCTTGCTTGATCTCAAAGATTTGCGTGCATTGCTGAAAGATCTAACCGAGCGCGGCAAACAGATCACCACGGAATATGGCAATGTGGCCACAACGACTGTGGGCGCAATTTTGCGCCGATTGATCGTGATTGAAGAACAGGGCGGCGATAATTTCTTTGGTGAGCCTGCGCTGGACATTAAAGATTTCATCCGCACTACGCGTGATGGCCGTGGCTATGTGAACATCATCGCCGCTGATAAATTAGTCAGTTCGCCCATGCTCTATGCCACGTTTTTGTTGTGGTTGATGTCTGAGCTGTTTCAAACTCTGCCCGAAGTGGGCGATCTGGAAAAACCAACATTGGTGTTCTTTTTTGATGAAGCGCATTTGCTATTTTCTGATGCACCACCCGGCTTGCTCAAGAAAATCGAACAAACCGTAAAGCTCATCCGCTCTAAAGGGGTTGGCATTTATTTCGTCACACAAAACCCGCTGGATATTCCCGACAGCGTTTTGGCCCAACTCGGCAACCGCGTGCAGCACGCATTGCGGGCTTATACACCCCGTGAGCAACAGGCGGTCAAAGCCGCCGCAACCACGTTCCGCCCCAACCCCAAGTTCAGTACGGAAAAGGCAATCACTGAACTGGGCAAGGGCGAAGCTTTGGTTTCGGTACTTGATCCCAAGGGCGTGCCCACCATGGTGGAGCGTACATTCATCCGCCCACCTTCTGGGCAATTAGGGCCAGTAACCCCCGCACAACGCCAAGCGATAATCGCGGCCTCGCCAGTGGCTGACAAGTATGAAACCATGATTGACCGCGAGTCTGCTTATGAAAAATTGCGCGTGAAAACAGTGGCCAGCGCGCCAGAGGCCACGGTTTCGCCAACAACGAAGATTATTCAAAGGGAAGCCGGGCGGTTTGCACGGCAAGTGGGCTATTCATTGGCGCGGCAGTTGGGCAATGCGTTGGTGCGTGGTGTGTTGGGCAGTTTGACGCGGCGGTAGTGAACAGAAAACACGTACACTCACAAAAATGTGCGACCATTTGATTGTTCTATTCACGACTTCACACCTATATGTTTCTCATCAGGAGTTCCCCATGCAAAAATTAGTTCTCGCCGCCCTTGTCGCCCTTTCATTTTCGCCAACTGTGGCGATCGCCAAAACCGAAACTGCCATTGTCGCTGGTGGTTGTTTTTGGTGCGTTGAATCTGATTTCGATAAGGTAAAAGGTGTCATATCGACAACCTCCGGCTATGCAGGCGGAGAAATGAAAAACCCATCCTACGACAATCACGAAGGCAACCAAGAAGCCGTTAAAGTCGAATTCGATCCAGATGTGATTTCATATGATAAGTTGATCGCTGGCTTTCTGCGCACGATTGATGTGACTGATGCGGGTGGACAGTTCTGTGATCGTGGAGACAGTTATATTTCAGGCATTTGGACGATGGATGCTAATCAAAAGGCGGCGGCTGAAAAAGCAGTGAAAGATGCTGAAACTGTATTGAACAAAAAAATTGTAACCCCTGTCAAATCTTTCACTACATTTGGTGATGCCGAAGATTATCACCAGAATTATCACACAGGCACAAAGCGCACACTCACGCGCTTTGGCTTGATCAAGCAATCAGAAGCCTATGAAAAATACCGCGAAGGCTGCGGCCGCGACGAGCAGGTAAGAGCTGTTTGGGGTAAAGAAGCCTTTACCAATCCTGTTAAATAATTTCATCCTCATCGGCCATTGGCTGCATGGGCCCGCGTGATTTTACTTTTATGCGGGCCACATGAAACAGCGCGTCACCACGATTCACAATTGGCAAATTAGTGCGGCCGATAATAATGCCATCATCCTCGGCATAAACTGGCACCTGCACTTTCCCCAAAGGATCAGAAATAACCCCCACGGGTTCGCCCTTGCCAACTTTATCTCCGCTGCGCCGCACTGAATGCAGAATGCCACCATCGGGCGCACGAAGCCATGTACTCGAAGATGAGTGCACCGCTGCGAAATGCGGCGGTGTTGCGGGTGCATCGCTGATCATTCCGATATGTTTCATCACGCGCAATGTGCCCTTCACCGCCACATCAATGGCCGCTTCGTCAAAGCGCAAAGCTTCGCCGCCCTCATAAAGCATAACCTTGATGCTATTTTCCTGTGCACTTTTGCGCAAACTTCCGTCGCGTAGTTTCGATGTTAGAATAACAGGCGGTGCAAAAGCTTCGGCCATTGTTGCCAAATTCTTATCGTCAGGTGCAATCCGAATTTGCGGCAAGTTCGTGCGGTGCAAAGCCGCCGTATGAAAATCAATTCCATATTGCGCGCGTTTTACCACTTCGCTGAAAAATAAATCTGCAAGTAGACTGGCAAGCGACCCGCGCTCCGATCCCGGAAACTCGCGGTTCAAATCACGCCTGTCGGGCATATAGCGCGAGTGATTGAGGAAGCCAAAAGCATTAACAATAGGAACTGCAAGCAGAGTTCCCGATAATGTTTTCTCATCCAGCGCCATTAAAATCCGCCTTACGATTTCAACACCTTGAATCTCATCGCCGTGCACAACGCCGGAAATAAACATGCACGGGCCAGCATGCGCACCGTGTAAAACATGCACTGGTAAATTCATCCGCGTGTTATTGGCCAGCAGCGAAACTTCAAGTTCAATGGTTTCGGAAGTTCCAGCAGTAATTACCTTCCCGCCAATTTTAAACGTTGTCATCCTTTGCCCCGCGTCTTTGTGCGGCCGGGCTTGGCGTTCCTTTCTAAAAACTCAATCATTGCCTTGGCCACGTCTTGGGTGGAAGCGGTTTCAATGCCCTCAAGTCCTGGAGAGGAATTAACCTCCATCACCACAGGCCCACGCTTTGAACGTAACAAATCAACCCCGGCCACATTCAGCCCCATGCTTTGTGCAGCCTTGAGCGCGGTGGCTTTTTCAGCTGGCGTGAGAACAGTCATCACAGCGCTGCCGCCCCGGTGCAAGTTAGAACGAAATTCGCCTTCGGGCCCTTTACGTTCCATGGCAGCCACAATTTTGCGCCCAACAATAAAAGCACGAATGTCGCGGCCCTCAGCTTCATGCACAAATTCTTGTACCAGAATATTAATATCCGCGCCGCGGAATGCCTCAATCACAGATTTTGCAGATTTATGCGTTTCACCCAGCACCACGCCAATGCCTTGCGTGCCTTCAAGCAGCTTGATCACAACGGGCGCACCACCCACCAATTTTAAAATCTCTTCCGTTCGACTGGTCTCATTTGCAAATGCAGTGACAGGAAGCCCCACACCATCGCGCGCCAAGATTTGCAAACATCGCAGCTTATCGCGCGAGCGCCCGATGGCCACAGACTCGTTTAAGGGATAGACCCCCATCATCTCAAATTGCCGAAGCACAGCGAGGCCATAAAAAGTGTGAGACGCAGCGATGCGCGGGATTACCGCTTCAAAATCTTCAAGCTTCTCTCCCATATAGCGAAGCTCGGGCTTGCGCGATGTGATGTTCATATAGCATTTCAAATAATCAATCGGCACAATCTCATGACCGCGACCAATGGCGGTTTCCATGATGCGCTGGTGCGAATAAAGTTTTGGATTGCGGGTGAGTAATGCGATTTTCATCTGATCTTCTTCTTAACGCGGCTGAGAATAAATGATCTTGCCGGATTAACGATGAACCGCCCCTTAATAGAATTCCGCCCCAACAACATGGGAACACCCATATCCGTGCGGTTCGTCAAACTGGTCTCAACGGAGAAGCGATGCGCACCCAGCTGAACTACAATCTCTATGAGTGGCCGCAACTCACTGTAACCATTAGAACTTTTGACGCGCTTTACACCCACCAACGCAGCCCCACATTCCCACCGAATGCCACCCAACTCCAACACAAACGAAACTCGCTTTCCCCTGATATCAATGTCCTCAGCATGTAGAGCTGCATTCCGCGCACCCGTATCAATCTTGGCAATCAGCAGCCCATCGCCAAATTCGGGCAACGATACTTCCTCGCGCCAACCAATGAGCGGGGTAGGAAAGAGAGTGGGACGGGTGGTGGACATCGTTTATGTGTAAGTGAGATTTAAGATTTGCGCTACATCTGTTAAAGTCTAATCGAATTGCAATTTGCATTCTTTAATTTTAGAATTTTGCTACGCGCAAAACAGTCAACGCCCCCACTAAAATAAACGCGGCCCCAGCCCCACGCCCAATCCAAATTGTAACGCGCGGATTGGAGATAAGCCGATCTCGACTTTTTGCTGCCGCCAAACCTAGAGCGTCGGATAGTCGATGTGAATCGAAGGGGGTTCACAAATCAGTTTGAAGATGATTCAAGGTTTGCGGAGGACTTTGGTCATGTCGCAAG
>JAYVPZ010000368.1:0-5023 GCA_043757105.1 Aestuariivirga sp.
GTTGATCTTGCATTAATATTGGCAGTCGATTGTTCGTCCAGTGTGGACGCAGGCGATTTTCATTTGCAAATGTTTGGCATTGCCGATGCGCTGCGCCAGCCGCAGATTTTAGATGCGATTCAATCCGGCGCAAATCAACGCATCGCTTTCTCGCTTGTCCAGTGGTCAACAAAACATAGCCAGCACATCATCATAAAATGGCGGCAATTGGCAACACAGGGTGACCTTTTTCAGACGGCATCGGAAATCGAAAGTGCTGAACGGCAATGGTTGATTGGTGGAACGGGATTGGCGGCGGCTATAGATTTCTGCACTGCACTGCATGCGCGTTTGCCCGGCAAAACTGCAAGAAGGGTCATTGATGTCTCAGGTGACGGTGAAGACAACGATGATGGCGACGTATCATATTCGCGCACTGCCGCATTAACCCAAGGCATCACCATCAATGGCCTGCCTATTCTTGACGGATCGCATTACATAGAAGCCTATTATCGATACAAAGTCGTTGGCGGCCCTGGATCATTTGTCATGCCCGCCGCCAACTCATCAGCTTTCAAGGAGGCGATGGCACAAAAACTACTGAAAGAAATTGGCCCCCAAGTGGCGTGAACTAACGCGCCGCCCAAAGCAGCCCGCGCCGCACGATTTCCTTCATCTGGGGCACTGCAAATTCATCTGCCGTGTGACCAAGTGCTAAATAGAATATCCGAGCCTTGCCATAAATTTTTTTCCACACAACTGGCATCACCACACCTTTGATGAAATCACAATGCGTTCCGTCAAATGTTGTCGTTGCCAAAACCTCATTGGCCGGATCAACATGCATATAATATTGCTCAGACTTATAATCGAAATCACCAATACCATGCACCAGCGGATCATTTGGTTTCGAAATATTCACGCGGTAATCGATATTGTTCCCGGGGTGCGAAACCCATTGCCCACCTGTCATGAATTGATATTCAACTTCATTGCGAAATGAATCGCACATCGTCCCATGAAACCCGCCAAGGCCCACGCCGCCTTTGACAGCAGCGCACAGGTTCTCGACTTCCTCTTTGGCAATCGTGGACATGGTGACCATTGGAACAATCAGATTAAGATCATTAATGGCTGGGTCGCGATAGGCTGACGTGGAATTTTCGACACGAACTTCAAAATCTTGCGCTTCCAAAATTTCACGCACGACTGTGGCTGATCGATCAGGTGTATGCCCATCCCAACCACCCCCAAACGATCAAAGCTTTTTTCTTCATTATGACTCCAGATTTAACCACTTCACTTCGTCTGCTGTAAGCGCAACACCAAGCCCCGGCAAGGTGGTAACGATTTCGCCGGGGCTTCGTGGGCCGACCAAAGCGAACGATGGGAAGTTTTGCGCCAGAACCCAAGCTGTTGCAATATTATGCGTGGAAACTTTATATTTTTTTGCCAGTTCTTCAGCGCGTTTGCGGCGTTCGGCATTGTCAGTACCTCCAAAGCAAGTTTCGGGCGCAGTATCAGCTGGCAATCGATTGCGCAGTTCCTCCGGCAGGAAGTATCCGCGTGCTTGTGATGACCAGCTCAAATGAGTAACTTTCTCGTCGCGCAAATATTGTAATATAGCCGCATCATTCGAAGTGACACAGCCATTCCAAACAGGTTTTGTCATGACAGCCAATGACAGATTATTGTTAAGCAAAGAAGGCCCTTTAAGCCCCTTGGCTTTTGCATAAGCTTGCGCTTCTTTAAACCGCGCGATTGACCAATTCGATCCGCCGTAAATACCAACGAGGCCAGCTTTTTGGAGTGCGGTTAATGCGTCAACAAATTCGCCGACCGGAACATCAGAATTATCACGGTGCATAATATAGATTGGGGCGCGGTCAATCTGCAAACGTTCCAGCGATATTTCGAGCTGCGCTCTAATGGCCCGTGGTGTGCAGTAGGGCGTGTGCGCACCTTTAACGATGACAACGATTTCTTTTTCGAGTTTGCGATTGCTGATCCATTTGCCTAAAACTTTTTCGTGGTTTCCACCGCCGTAAACAAAGCCAGTGTCAAACGCATTGCCGCCTGCTTCCATCCAAGAATCCCAAACGATTGCACCAGACGCCACATCATCCTTATTATCGCAACCGATCACCAGTTTGCTGAGAGGCAGCTCCACTCCTTCAATCTTAGATCTTGGAATGGCAATGCTGCCAGTTGGAACAGTGCGCGAAAGCTTTCTGATTGCTGGCGCGTTTTCAGCGTAGGGCACATAGCCCACTTCACTGAGCCAACGCTCCAACACCTGAGCGTTTCCAATACTGTCTGTTGGCGTTAGGGCAGGGGAGGGTGCTTCTTTTAATCCCGCTGCAATTGAGGCGCTGGCCAACTCTGCCTCAAAGGCAAAAAGTTGTTCTTTGTGGCTTAATTCTTCAACGCGCCCGTTCACAATTATCGTGGAGTCGGAGGGCCCTTTATTGCGCCCCGGTACCCAAGGATTTGGCAATTCTAATTTGCCTTTTTCGCCATGAACCACAATGCTATTATCCAACTCCCGAATGATTGAGCATGAAATCTCTGCCGTTACCCCAGACGCAAATGTCAGAAGTCCGAAAGAAATTTCATCAACGCCCGTCCGTCCAATCTGCCCAATGCCTTTGACCTGAACCGGGTTATCAAATCGCTTGCCAATGGCCGCACCAGCAAGAAGCCGCGCTGCAGAAACAGGATAACATCCCACATCTAAAATCCCGCCACCACCAAGCGCCTTGTCATAGAGCCGCGATGCTGGATTGAAAGTCGAAACAAATCCAAAGCTGGCCTGAATGTGTTTGATTGCGCCAATTTCACCAGAAGCAATAATTGCTAACATCAGTGCAATTTGGGGATGGCAGCGATACATAAAAGCTTCCATGAAAAACACATTTTCCTGTGTCGCCACTTCGGCGATGGCCGTGACCTCAATTGAGTTCAATCCAGCGGGTTTTTCGACAACGACCGCTTTGCCAGCGCGCATCGCCATACTGGCTAATTCGGCGTGAAACGGATGAATGACCGAAACATAGATTGCGTCAACCTCAGATGAGTTTGCCAGTTCTTCATAGGTTGCAAAGCGCAAGTTTTTTGCAACGCCATACTTATCGGCAAAAGCATTCCGTCGGTTGGCATCGCGCCCCGCCACTGCAACCAATTGTCCAGAAGGTGCCTCTAGCAATCCATTTGCGAAATTATTGGCAATGGCTCCGGGCCCCATTATGCCCCAACGCGTAGGCTTCATATGATGTTTCCTTAACGATTGATGGCCTATTTGTTGCAGCGCCGCTTCATCTAGGGTGAGATGTATCATGTTGAAACTGCCAAACATACAAATTCTGCGCGCTGTTGCTGCATTGGCTGTGGTTTTTTATCATGACGGCATCGAAACCACCAACATCTGTGCTGCTGTTGGCAAGACTTGCGCCTATGATTTTTGGGTTGGAGCTTTTGGTGTCCCCCTGTTTTTCATCATCAGCGGCTTTATTATGGTGACAACCAGTTGGAACAGTTTTGGCAAGCCCGGCGCACCACTAGACTTCATGAAACGTCGCCTCGCTCGGATCGTCCCGCTTTATTGGTTGGTCACGACGATTGCGGTTGTTGGCATTATTCTTTCCCCTTCTATGTTAAATGTTGCAGTTATTGACCCTGTTTACTTCGCCGCGTCTTATCTCTTCTGGCCAATGGCGCGCGTAAATGGCCTCATCAGGCCAATTGCCAATCTTGGTTGGACGTTGAACCTTGAAATGATGTTCTATGTCGTTTTCACGCTCACATTATTTTTCAGCCGAACGCGGGGCCTCATTCTGGGCATTGCATTTTTGGCGGGAATGTCAGTTCTGCAATCTGTGGGTCTGTTCACCAAAATTAGTCCGCTTCATTCAATCCCACTGAATTTTTGGGCCGATCCCATTATTCTGAATTTCATTTTGGGCATGTTGATTGCCGTGGTTTACCGCAAGGGCTTCAGGGTAAATTTTACACAATCAATTCTCTTAGGAGCTATTGCACTCGTCGGTATTCTGCTTGTTGGCAATTTTAGCGCTATACTGGATGCCCTGCCTGAAGATCATATCATCAACCGGATTGTCGCCATGGTTCCCATGTTGGCGCTGTTTGTGGCCGGAGCTTTGGGCCCGCAAGTTAATTCCACTCAAATGAATTGGCGGGCAGGCTTGTTGGTAGGGGACGCATCGTACAGCTTGTATCTCATTCACCCCTTTGTCTTGCGTCCTGCCGCAAAAATTTGGGCCAAAGTAGTTGGAAACCACCTGCCGCCATGGACGTTTACGGTTCTGGCGCTTTTCGCGGCTTTGACCGCCGGTATCTTGCTTTATCTTATCGTTGAAAAGCGGTTGACCAGCTATTTTGGGAAGAAGCGTCATTCAACTGAATTGCCAGCAGCTGATCCATTTGGCCAATTGGAAAAGAGCCAGGCCTAACTGCACGACCTCCTCAACAGAAAGTGACTTCGAGTTGTAGTTCCTCTGCGCTTATACTTGAGGCGTAATAAGGAGATCACCATGAAGAAATTTTTTGCGCTTGCCCTTTGCACCGTAACACCCTTTCTCGCCACATCAGCCCTTGCTGGCGGACCAGCCAAAGGTGTGGTCGAGCTATTTACCAGCCAAGGCTGTTCGGACTGCCCGCCAGCTGATCGCACCTTAGGCCAATTGACCAATAGCGGTGGTGTTATCACTTTGGCGTGGCATGTGGACTATTGGGATTATTTGGGTTGGCGGGATACATTCTCCAGCAAGTCGGCCACCAATCGCCAAGAAGCTTACAACCGCACCATTGGAGCAGGGGTGTTTACTCCGCAATTCGTTGTAAATGGCAGAAGTAGTGGTCTTGGCGGTCAAAATGGTGGCTTGCCTGTTTCGGTAAATGTCAAAAACAACGGTGGATCAATTTCAGTGAGTGCGGGTTCAGGCAGCGGTTCAGCCAATCTCTATCTCGTCACTTACTCAAACAGCTCAACGGTCGCGATCCAACGCGGTGAAAACCGTGGCAAAAG
>JAYVPZ010000369.1:0-19459 GCA_043757105.1 Aestuariivirga sp.
CTCCTAGCGCCAAGTGTCCACACAGTCCAGCGTGACCGTTGCCCTTTTTGAAAACCTGTGGCAGTGAATGCACCGAGGCGAAACATGACAGATTTGGCATTAGTTGGAGATATTGGCGGAACGAATTCCCGCTTTGGTTTGGTTGAAAAAGGCTCAGGCACAATTACATGCGTCGAAGCTCTGAAAAATGATGGTTTCACGGGTCTTGAAGACGCCATCAGCCATTATCTTGCCAACCAGAATGTTAAATTTTTGCGCACTGCTGCTGTGGCTGTTGCCGCACCTGTCGACCGTGAAGTTATCCGCCTGACCAATCGCGATTGGAGCTTTTCCGCAGCCTCTTTAAAACAAGCAGCGTATGCAGATCATTTCCGCTTGCTGAATGACTATGAGGCTTTGGCTCTTTCCCTGCCGCATTTAGCGGTCGAAGACTTGGCGCAGGTGGGCGGCAAAGAACCAAAACCAAACGCCATGAAAGTAGTACTCGGCCCCGGAACTGGCCTCGGCATGGCCATGTTAGCACCTTTGCCAAGCGGCGGCTGGATGGCTTTGCCCGGTGAAGGCGGCCATGTGACTTTGCCTGTCGTGACAGCAGAAGAGTTGGCTATTCGTGATTCCATTATGGGCGCTGGAAAGTTTTCCGAAGTTGAAGACATTTTAACAGGCCCTGGCATTTTTGAACTCTACAAAGTCATCGCCAAATCACCAAAATACAAAACACCGGAAGAAGTGCTCCAAGCAGCAATAGCGGGGCAAGACGCGAATGCCGAAAAAACTTTGCACCAATTCATAACATTCCTCGCCCGTGTCAGTGGTGACTTTGCCATGGCTCTGCAAGCCCATGGTGGCGTTTATCTTGCGGGCGGTATAGCACCGTCCATCGTCAAGCAATTGCAGTCTGGCCATTTCCGTAAAATATTTGACGATCATGGCCGCATCGCTGATGTCATTCACAACATCCCGGTGTATGTGATAATGGATAAATTCCCGGCTTTTAAAGGTTGCATGGCGGCTCTCTCATGGTAAGCGAAGTTCTTCTGGTTGTTGACGTTCAAAATGATTTTTGCCCTGGCGGAAAATTAGCGGTCGAAGGCGGCAACGAAATTGTACCCTTGATCAACGCATTGGCACAAAACTACAAGCACGTGGTGCTGACGCAAGACTGGCATCCGAAAAATCACTCCTCATTTGCATCTCAATATGTGGGGCACGACCCCTTTACCCACACGATGATGCCTTATGGCCCACAAACGCTTTGGCCTGATCACTGTATGATCGGAACGGAGGGCGCAGCCTTTCACAGAGAATTGGAAGTGCCTCACGTTGAGCTCATAATCCGCAAGGGCTTTCGGAAAGAGATTGATTCATATTCAGCATTCTTTGAAAATGATCATAAAACACCAACAGGTTTGGGCGGTTATTTGAAAGAACGAGGCTTCACCAAGATCACCTGTGTGGGCTTGGCCTTTGATTATTGTGTGCGTTTTTCTGCTGAGGATGCAAAAAAAATTGGCTTTGAAGTTGAAGTCATCGAAGCCGCCACCCGAGCAATTGATTTGGATGGTTCAGCCGATGATACACGGTTGTCCTTCCGCGAGCGCGGAATTCATTTGAAGTAGATAAGAACGTCAGCCAGCAGATATATAGGCCGTCTTTACAGCCGTATAAAATTCAGCCGCATAACGGCCTTGTTCACGTGAACCCATGCTTGATCCTTTGCGCCCACCAAACGGCACATGATAATCCACACCAGCCGTTGGCAAGTTCACCATCACCATGCCCGCTTGCGATTTCTTGCGGAAGTCAGTCGCGTGTTTGAGTGAACCCGTATATATCCCTGACGACAAACCAAACGGCGTGTCATTCGAAATTGCTAATGCCTCATCATAACTATCAACCCTGATCACCGTAGCCACCGGGCCGAAAACCTCTTCGCGGTTGATGCGCATGGTGTTGTTGGTGTTGATAAACAGCGCAGGAGACAGATAATGTCCCTTGGTATCACGGTTCAAACGCTCACCACCCCAAGCAAGCTCAGCACCTTCATCACGCCCAATGCCGATATATTTTTCATCTTGTGCAAGCTGACCCTCATCAACCACTGGCCCAATCTGCGTTCCGTCTTTGAGCGCATGATCAACCTTTAAAGCTTTCAATGCCGTAATTGTTTTTTCAACAAATGCATCATGAACTTTTGAATGCACAATCAAGCGTGAAGACGCCGTGCAGCGTTGCCCAGTTTGAAAATATGCCCCGTCCACAGCGCCAGCCACAGCTGCATCAAGATTTGCGTCATCCAATACCACCAGCGGATTTTTGCCACCCATTTCGAGTTGAAACTTCGCTCCGCGTGAGGCGCAAGCCATAGCCACGCGTGCACCCGTTTCAACTGAACCTGTAAACGAAATCGCATGTACGTCACGCGAGTCGAGCATTGTTTGCCCAACTACCGAGCCCCGGCCCATGACTAAGTTAAACACACCTTTCGGCAAACCAGACCGCGAAATAATCTCAGACAAAAGCCAAGCCGTGCCCGGCACCAAGTCTGCTGGTTTAAACAAAACGCAATTGCCATAAGCCAAAGCTGGCGCGATTTTCCAAGCCGGAATCGCAATCGGAAAATTCCACGGCGCAATCAGACCCACCACACCAACTGGCTCGCGCGTGATCGTCACATCAACACCGGGGCGCACCGAAGCCACTGCTGTTCCTTCAACGCGCAAAGTTTCTTGCGCAAAGAATTTGAAAATATGTGCGGCACGCGTTGTCTCAGCAATGCCGTTGCCTAAAGGCTTTCCCTCTTCCCGAGAAAGCATCCGGCCAATTTCATCTTTGCGCGCCAAAAGCTCAACACCGATCATTTCCAAAGCATCAGCGCGCTGTTGAGGTGTGGTCATGCTCCAAGCAGGGAAGGCCGCTTTGGCGGCAGCAATAGCCTCGTGCGTTTGCGCCACATCTGCCTGCCCATATTCCCCCACCACATCGCTGATGTCGGACGGGTTAATATCGACCGTAATGCCTTTGCCCTCAACCCATTCGCCATTGATGTAATTCTTGTGAGCAGCCATTTTAATCTCCCTTTTGCGTGCGCCTATTTATCATACAAATTAAATCACGCAATGCTTATGCGCGAAGCGCCATCGCTCCGGCCACAACGAGAAGTCCGCCACCAACACGCTGCCACGTCAGCGGTTCTTTGAGAAGTCGAGCCGACATTGCGATTGCAAACAAAATACTAGTTTCGCGCAGCGCCGCAACCATGGCAATTGGCGCAATACTCATGGCATAAATCACAATCCAGTAGGCGCTGCCAGATGCTGCGGCTCCTGCAATGCCACTACGCCAGTAGGGTGCCACGTTCTTGAATATTCCAAAACCTCTGAGATAAATTCCAGCGACCAACATTCCGATTGCATCGAGAATGAAGACCAACCCGGTATAACCAGAGGCTGACCCCGAAGCCCGACCGCCCAAGCCGTCAACGATTGTATATAGACCAATAAAAACCGATGTTGCCAATGCAAACATCAACGTGGTGCGATCAACTTTCGCGGCCATTGAAGGTGAAACCGCAATTAGCCAAATGCCTGTCACTAAAACGATTATACCAACAGAGGCAACCCCGGAAAGCACATCATGCGCAAAAACTGTGGAAGCCCCCAAAGTCAATAGAGGCGCAGTACCGCGCGCAACTGGATAAACCAATCCGAGTTCACCCGTTTTGTAACTGCGTGCCAAAAATAAATTATAGCCCGTATGCAAAGCCCCGGAAACAAAAGCATATGGCAAGCTGGCCTCTGAGGGAAAAGCAAATACCATAATCATGACAAACCCCATCACGCCCATCAAGGTCTGCAACAAGAATAGCGCCAGCAATCGGTCAAGGTTGAATTTGACTAAGACATTCCAAGAAGCGTGCAGAAACGCCGCCAATAAAACCAAAAGAAAAAGACTAATGCTCAATTGAAAATGACCAGATTGCCGTGGCGGCAGTTTCTAAACGCATTCAAGCAAATAAAAAAGGCCACATATTAAATATGCGGCCTAATTCAGGTTATTATGATTGAGAACTAAGGTGTGCAGTCACTGCAAGACAATGTCAGCGACGATCGCGGTCTGACTGAAATGGCTTGCTTCAAATTAATTGTCGTCCCACCCAAGATGTTGGTTCCCGCAAATGTGGCAACTGCGGGCGTGAACGTCATGCAAGTCCTAGCCACGATCACATCATTGCCCGCCGTCATTAGGTTGGCCATGGTCGTTGTGTCGGGATCAGCCAACCCGCAGGAAGGCCCCAAACCGTTGCTTTTCTTCCATTTTCGATTAATCACAGCGCCTTCTTGACGAAAACCAAAAACTTCAATGCGCACATTGGCTTTGGTAACGGGCTGCATAATCACATAAACTGCATTGAACTGGTCGTTCATTGTGCTTTGTAAGATGTTTGTCTTTTGTTGGCCCACAAGATCAGCCATGGTTGCCGCTGCAGATACAATGCGCCGATTTGTTGAAATCAATGAGGTTACATCAACCAGACCAAAATAGAGCAGCAACAGCAAAGGCATGATGAAAGCAAATTCGATTGCAGCTGCACCATCTTCACGAACTAAATATTTTGTGATCATTTTATTAAACCTGTGAGTCATCAGCATGCAGCACCGCCAGCAGCGGGATACGGCTCGGTTTGAAACATTGCAAAACCAACTAGCCGTCTTGCCTTATTGCCCTGAATATTGCCCATGTAATTCATCATCGGCATCGTGAACGTCCAATCATAGGTCGCAACCAAAGATGAAGGACAAACGGGAGCACCAAGTTTATAGGTGTTGGGATTAGCTGTGCCGTCGTCTTTTAGACCGATGTTTGTAAAACTCGGCATATTGGCCGCCAGTTGGGCCCATGATGAATAGGAGTTTGAATAAACGGTAAGTTTTGCAGCGCAACTAGAACCTAGGGCAGCATTGTTGCAAATCAAAGTTTTAAAGTCAGCTACAGTCTTGGCTCCGCCTTGTGCCTGACCAGTGCGGGCCGTACGTGCGGCTTCTTGAACGGCGGCTTGCAAACCATATTCTGTGAACATCATGGCGCCAGTTTCCATGATAACACCAAGCATCGCAAAAAACGGAAAGGCCACCATCGCAAATTCAATAGCCGTAGCACCACTCTCAGAATCTTTGTAACGTCGAGAAATTTTTATGGCTGGTGTAATAAGTTTTCGCAACATAGCGCATTTACTCCCCGTCCAAACGCATACGCATTTAGGAACTGACTGACGTGATATCAAAAACTCGTTCTCTCATTCTGAACGAGATCGTTAAAAATTTAACGATTACAAACTTTAATCGTAGATTATTGCGCAGGTGCACTGCCGGGCCCGCCCGGAGCCGACACGGGGGCCGTCGTGTTACCTGTTGCTGAATTCAATTTACTAGAATTCTGCGCTGTAATTTCCCCAAAGAATATGTTGCTATCACCCGCAATAACTGTCTTTTGGCAAAGAGGAGCGCAGGTGAAGCTGGAGCGAGAGGCGCGTTCAGTCGGATTTTGGGTAGCAGAAAAAACCGCAACTTCATTGGCTGCATCATGAGTAACCGTGACATCAAAATTAGCCAATTGGTTGCCCTGAACATCAAGGATCGTAATATTGGTATTGCCATATCCGCGGCCATGCATAAAGACACGCCTACCATTCACTGAAACATCGGCAATTGATGGGTTGCCGACCACCACCGTGCCAGGGTCTTGGGCAAGTGCAATCATCTGTGTCTGATCAGTGAAGACTGTGACAGGCGTCCCAGCAAAAGCGGCTTGATCAGCCAAAGCACCAGACACGCAAAATGCTGCGCCAATTAGAACACTGTATTTAAACATAACTCACCTCGAACCATGGCCTAAACAAAATCAAGTTTTAATTAGACTGTTAATGATGAAGTTTCAGTTACTGAACTGAGCAGTCATATTTGATCTAAACACTTTCTCAAGGTTAACTCCGTCTTTACGGACAGCATGTGATGGTAGTTGCCACTGGCCACACTCAATTAAAGTGGGCGAAACAACATTTGAGAATTTTGATGCTTCACACGCTCTCTATATCTGTATTGCCGATTTTGCTTATTGTTGCTGCCATGGGCGATGTTATGTCCCTGCGCATTCCAAATTGGTTGACTGCATTGACTGCAATCTTATTTTTCCCAATGGCACTTTTAACCGGCATGCCAATGGCCGAACTTGGCACTCATATAATGGCGGGCGCAATTCTTTTTGCGGTTGGCTTTGTCTGTTTCCAGTTTGGTCTTTTTGGCGGTGGTGATGCAAAGTTAATGGCAGCTGCTGGCCTTTGGTTTGGCACCAGCCAGGTTTTGCCGTTTCTGACAGCAACGGCGCTGGCAGGTGGACTATTGGCAATGGTCGTGGGCTCATGGTCGATGTTGCTTTTGACATGGGAAATTCATGGGCGGGATGAAAGTTTTGGAGCATTGGGCAGGAAGATTCGTGAACTAAAACCAAATGTCCCTTACGGCATGGCATTTGCCATTGGCGGTATTTTGGCTTTTCGCGAAACCTGGTGGATGACCGGAATAGTATGAATCTAATGGGGTGAAATGGTCATTAACCTAAATTTGACCATTCCATCACAAAGTTGAGTTTCAGTTGTGCCTTATGGCACGGGTTTGGGGATTAAGACGATGAGTAAGATGCGTGTTCTGATGTTTGCGTTGGCCATTGGCTCGGCCATTGTTGCCGGACTACTTGCAAAAGGTGTCCTTGGCAAAAAAGCAGAAGAAAAAGTTGCTGAAGTTGTAGCAGTCAAAACAACCGAAGTTCTTGTCGCCGCAAAAGATTTGCTAATGGGTGACAAACTTGCCGTTGGCACACTGGCTTGGAAAAGCTGGCCGGCCGATAACGTTCTCCCTACGATGATCACAAAAGATGCCAAACCCGAAGCATTGCAAGAATTTGCAGAAGCCCGCGCACGCTTGCCAATTTATCTGGGCGAAACCATTTTTGATAAAAAAATATTGCAGGCAGGCAAAGGCGGATTCATGAGTTCAGTGCTGCCAAAAGGCATGCGTGCCATTTCAGTCGCCATTTCTGCGCGCTCGTCTGCAGGTGGCTTTATTTTGCCTGATGACCGTGTCGATGTCATTTTGACACGCAAAGCTGGCCAAGGTGGCAATACGCAGAGCGTGAAGACTGAAACTGTTCTCGGTAACGTGCGTGTTCTGGCAGTCAACCAAATGTTCCGTCAGGCCAGCGAAGGCGATGCTGTTACCGTTGAAAAAGGTGAAACTGCAACCTTAGAACTTACGCCTCATCAAACTGAAGTTATCGCAATGGTCGAATCATCAGGCGAGCTTTCATTAGCGCTGCGTTCAATCGCCGAAAATGATGGCAAGAAAATCGAAGAGATTATGCCAGAGCTTGCTGAAAAATATCAAGAAAACACCGGCGCAAAGCGCGTTAATAACGAAACGCTTTATGTTCGCTACGGCATTGAATCATACGCGTCTGTGAAGTGAGAGAGTCCCAATGAAAAATTCGATTTCAAAATGCTATAAACCGGATGCTCTGATGAAAATCTCTGCTTGTGCATCCGCCTTGCTTGCATCGTTCCTCATGTTCTCGCCACTTATGTTTCATACAGCCAAGGCGACGGATGTAGGCATATCGCGTAACGCTGAGCAAGGCCGGACCCTTCGCATTGGCATTGGTAAATCCATGATTGTGCATTTGCCAGCAGAAGCCAAAGACGTGGTCATCGGCAACCATGAAATTGTAGATGCGATCATACGTTCAAAAAATGTGGCTTACTTGTTCGCAAGGAAAATTGGTCAGACCAATATCTTTTTCTTTGATGCCAATGGCCAACAGATCATGAGTCTTGATTTCGAAGTGTCACTCGATCCAAGTGGTTTACAAAATCTGATTCAGCGCACTTTACCCGGCACTCATATCAAGGTTGATATTGAAGGCCAAACTTACGTGCTTACGGGCATGGCGATGAACCCACTTGAAGCCAAAACTGCGTTTGACTTAGCAAGCAATTTTACAAAGAACACCGACACGGTATCGGGCGTGCTCAACGCCATGCAAATTGCCGGCGAAGACCAAGTGATGTTGCAGGTCAAGATCGTTGAAATCCAGCGTGATGTCCTCAAACAATTTGGTATCAATTTTAAGGCTCTGTTGGATATTGGTGGTTTTGCATTCAATCTTTCCACGATCAATCCATTTAGCAGCAACCCAATTAGTGCAGACAATGCAATTGGCGCCTCTGGAGTTTCGGGAACCAGCAATTTTTCAGGTGTTGTCCGGGCAATGGAAAGCGACGGTCTTTTGCGGACACTGGCAGAGCCAAATTTGACATCGGTTTCGGGTCAACCAGCAACATTTTTGGCGGGTGGCGAGTTTCCATTCCAAGTCTGTAGTACGGTTGCTGGTCTCAGGACCTGTGCACTCGAATTTAAGAAATACGGGGTCGGTCTCAATTTCACACCGGTGGTTCTAAACCAAGGACGAATCAGTCTCAAAATCCATACTGAGGTCAGCGAATTAAATTCAATTGTCAGTGGTGACGGTGGCAACATACCAGCTTTGATCAAACGCGAAGCAGATACGACACTTGAAATGCCTGATGGCGGTTCAATGATGTTGGCTGGCCTGATCCGTGAAACAACAAGGCAAACGATAAACGGCACACCAGGTCTGAAAAAAGTTCCGATCTTGGGCGCATTGTTTCGCAGCCGTGATTTCATCAACAATCAAACTGAACTCGTTGTGATTGTAACCCCACATATCGTTCGCAGCGTTGCTCAAAAACAACTTGAAACGCCTGACAAGAATTTCAACCCGGCAACGGACCGTCAGACTATATTATTGGGTCGATTGAACAAAGTTTATGGCAGTGCTGGGAAGGCTCCAAAAGGCTCTTACCAAGGCAATGTTGGCTATATCGTTGAGTAGAGTGGAGCGTAACACATCATGACAAATTCAAATTTCAAACAAGCCCATCTCGTAAAATTAGGCATTGCTCTGCTTTTCACATCAATATTGTCTGGCTGCGCAATGACAGACACCGCATTGGATGACACTTATCAACCTTATGGCGGATCAGACACCCATCCCATCACCGTGGTCAAAGGGCCTGTGACGATGGAAGTTTCGAGCGCCCAAGGTACATTACAACCGCCTCAAATTAATGCAGTCAATTCCTTCGTGCACCAAGCAATGCAGGCGGGCGTAACTCCTATCACCGTGGCTCAACCGACGGGTGCTGGAAATTCGGCTCGAGTTGCCAGCGAAGTGGCAAGTCTGATGGTGCAACAAGGCGTGCCACGCAATTATGTTCGTTTTGCCACCTATCGCGGCGGGGCCTCGGCACCCGTGCGACTGTCCTATGTTTCGACCTATGCCAAGACTGTCGAATGCGGCGATTGGAACATGGATGCAACAGAAACTGCTGAAAATCACATGACCACAAATCATGGTTGCGCCGTGCAAGCCAACATCGCGGCTGAAGTTGCAAACCCTGAAACATTGGTTATTCCGGCTGCTGTTACGCCTATCCCTGCTGGACCCCGAGTTGCTGCTATTGCAGCAGTCTTAGCCGGGACGAGCGCTGGCGGATCGTCGGCAGGCTCACCATCCGTAGCACCTGCCAAGGCACCATAATGTTCGATCTCAATTCAAACCAACAAACCCGTCGTCCAAGACAGGATCATAAGAAATGAACACCGAAAACACTGCCCCCGCCATGCACACGCACCACGAAGGTGCCATTTTGGCAATGGTGCCCCGCATCAACATTGGGGTGTTTTGCGATAATCAGCAAACGGGCCAAACGGTTCAGGCCGCCAGCGTCGATCGGCGCATGTCCAAGGCACACACCACAATCCAATTGGGTGGTATTGCTTCGGCTGTACAAGTGTACCAGAGCGAACCAACACCGAATGTTGTTGTCGTCGAATCTCATGGTGATCGCACACAGATCATGGCCGAGCTCGCGCGCTTTGCAGAATTTTGCCAACCAACCACAAAGGTCATTGTGATTGGCCACGTCAATGATGTGATCCTCTACCGTGATCTTATCAAAAACGGTGTGAGCGAATATCTTGTTGCACCTATCACAGCCATGCAGTTGATTGAAACAATCGGCAATCTCTACAGTGACCCCAAAGCGGCTCCGCTGGGCCGTATTGTAGCCTTCGTCGGATCAAAAGGTGGTGTCGGTTCTTCAACAATTGCCCATAACATTGCTTGGGCCGTATCGCAGCGAATGAACATTGAAACCGTAATTACGGACTTGGATTTGCCATTCGGCACATCGGCTTTGAACTTTAACCAAGACGGGGGTGGCGGCATTATGGATGCGTTAAGTCAGCCAGACCGCGTTGACTCAACTTTGGTTGACCGCCTCATGACTAAGCTTGGCAACAAACTCAGCCTGCTCAATGGCCCAAGCGGGATTGACCGTGAAATGAGCTTTGATGCTCATGCCATCGAAACTGTGCTCAACATTGTGCGCCATTCAGCCCCTTTGATTGCTGTTGATGTTCCCAATGTCTGGGCTCCCTGGGTTAAGCACACACTCCTGAATGCTGACGACGTCATCATCACCGCAACGCCAGAATTGCCATCATTGCGAAATGCAAAAAATCTAGTTGATTTGTTGAAAACTGGAAGGCCTCATGATCGTCAACCACGCTTGGTGCTCAATCAAGTTGGTGTCCCCAAACGACCGGAAATTCCTGCAGCCGATTTTGGCAAAGCCATCGGCATTGATCCAAGTGTGATCATTCCACACGATCCTCAAAGTTTCGGGCTTGCTCAAGGCAATGGTCAAATGTTGTTTGAAGTGGCACCGAAATCTAAATCTGCGGAAGTTCTATTTGATCTGGCTTCAATGATTACTGGTAACCAACCAAAATCAGCAAAGTCTTCCAAGTCTGCATTTTCGGGCTTTATGAAAAAATTTCCAATGATGAAGAAGAAATAAGGAATAACGGGAATGTTCGGCAAAAAATCAGAAACAGGCGGTGCAAATCCGGCTACGCTGCCGCCAGGCCCTGCTGCGAGTGCCCAAGCGGCTGCCGCATCGCAACTGGGCAAGGCCAACATCCCTGATTTAAAACCTGCAGGCGCTCCGGTATCTGCCGCCGCGGGACAACCTGCAAGACCAGCAGGCCCTGTGGCTGAAAAACCGCAGTCTGAAAATAAGGTGAGGTCGGATTCTTATTACGATATCAAGAGTACAATCTTCAATGCCTTGATTGACGCAATTGATTTGACGCAATTGGGGCAACTAGACCGCGATGCAGCGCGCGATGAAATTCGTGACATTGTAAACGAAATTATTGCACTTAAAGATGTGGTGATGTCGATTGCCGAGCAAGAAGAATTGCTCGAAGATATTTGCAATGATGTGCTCGGTTATGGCCCTCTGGAACCATTGCTGGCCCGCGACGACATTGCTGATATTATGGTAAATGGCGCCAATGCAGTATTCATCGAAGTCGACGGCAAAATGCACAAAACGGGTGTGCGCTTTCGTGATAACAGCCAGCTTTTAAACATCTGCCAACGCATCGTGAGCCAAGTTGGCCGTCGTGTCGACGAAGCAAGCCCGATTTGCGATGCACGTTTGCCAGACGGTTCACGTGTTAACGTTATCGTGCCACCATTGTCGATTGACGGCGCATGCCTCACTATTCGTAAATTTAAGAAAGATCGTTTACGCCTGCCTGATTTGGTGAAGTTTAAATCGATTACGCCCGAAGGTGCAACCGTTCTTGAAGTCATTGGCCGCGTTCGTTGCAACACGCTGATTTCAGGCGGCACGGGTTCTGGTAAAACAACACTATTGAATTGCCTGACAGGTTATATCGACTCTGATGAACGCATCATCACCTGCGAAGACGCAGCCGAACTTCAATTGCAACAGCCACATGTTGTGCGCCTTGAAACGCGTCCGCCAAATTTGGAAGGCGAAGGCGCCATCACCATGCGCGAACTGGTCAAGAACTGTCTGCGTATGCGTCCTGAACGCATCATTGTGGGCGAAGTCCGTGGGCCTGAAGCATTCGATTTGCTTCAAGCCATGAACACTGGCCATGACGGCTCAATGGGCACCCTCCACGCCAACTCGCCGCGTGAAGCAATCTCGCGTTTGGAATCCATGATCACCATGGGCGGTTTCTCGTTGCCATCTAAGACCATTAAGGAAATGATCGTCGGCTCAATCGACGTTATTGTGCAAGCCACCCGTCTGCGTGACGGTTCGCGCAAAATCACCCACATCACGGAAGTGGTCGGCATGGAAGGTGATGTCATCATCACTCAAGATTTGTTTATCTATGATGTGTCGGGCGAAGACGCCAATGGTAAGATTATCGGCAAGCATCGCTCAACAGGCATCGCACGTCCTCATTTCTGGGATCGTGCACGTTATTACAATGAAGAACGTCGTTTGGCCGAGGCGCTTGAAAAAGCCGAAGACCGCAATGAAAAAGATTAAGTAAGAGTAAGGATTAACGGCGATGTTTTTCGGAGAAGACCTGACCTCAATAGCCTTTATCGTAATGGTGGGACTCGCTGTTGGCGGTGCTGCAATCGCATTGTTATTTCCACTTTTATCCAACAATAAAGGCAGCAATCGCGTTAAGGCAATTGCCACTGGCAAAAAGACTGAATCTTTCGGCAGCTCATTTCGCGCCCGCTTTGCCGAGGATTCTAAAGATACGCGCCGTCGACAAATTCAAGATTCTTTGAAGCAAGTCGGCAAGCAGGAAAAAGAAGTAAAGAAAAAACGGGCTAGCCTGAAGGTAAATCTTGAGCAAGCTGGACTGGACATTTCAGTAAGAGCTTATTGGACTTCAGCATTGTTGCTGGGTCTCGGATTGGGTTTGGTTACATTCATCGTATTCCAAAACATTTTTGTCGTGGTCGGTGTGATCTTTGTTGGCATATTTGGTTTGCCGCGTTGGATCCTCAAAACCTTGCGCAAACGCAGACAAAATGTTTTCCTGAATGATTTTGCTGATGCTTTGGACGTCATGGTGCGTGGTCTAAAATCAGGTCTGCCGATCACTGAAGCTATGAAGATCATTGCAACTGAGTCTGGCCCACCGGTTGGACCAGAATTTTCTGAAGTGGTTGAAGGACAACGCCTTGGTATTTCTGTCGAACAAGGCCTCGAGCGCATGGTTGACCGCATACCTCTTCCAGAAGTGAATTTTCTCGCCATTGTTATGGCCATTCAATCCAAAACGGGCGGTAATCTTTCAGAAGCGCTGGGCAACTTGTCGCGTGTGTTGCGTGACCGCAAGAAAATGAAACAGAAAGTTGCCTCAGTCAGTCAGGAAGCAAAGTCTTCCGCCGCAATCATCGGGTCTTTGCCGTTCATCCTTGTCGTAGTTCTGACCTTTTTGAATCCAAACTATATGAACCCGATCTTCAACACTGAAATGGGCCATACGTTACTCATCGGCAGTGGATTATGGATGAGTATGGGTGTGTTGGTTATGAAAAAGATGATCAATTTCCAAATCTAGTTCGATACGTATAAGTCAAATCAAGGTATAGCTATGGGCATCAGCAGTCTCTTCCAAATCGAAACTCTCTTGATGTTGTTTTCAGGTCTAGCTGTCTTTGGCACGATCATCACAATCACGGCTCCGTTTTTTGAAAACGATAAAATGGCAGCTCGTGCTAAAATCGTGGCGTCAGAACGTGATCGTTTGAAGGCCCAGCAAAAAGCAAATTTTGCAAGCACTGAAGTTAGGTTGCGTGAAAAAGTAAAGCCAAGTGCATATAGCCAGATTGTGGATGCTCTCAATCTCCGGAAGATATTTGAGTCAGAAGCATCACGTGATAAATTGCGTCAGGCAGGACTTAGAACTGAAAAGCATTTGATAACATTTCTGGCAATGCGCTTGGTATCGCCGATCCTCTTGGCGCTGTTCGTATTCATTTATACATCAACCGCAGGTGCCGCAAAATTTCCACCAAATTTGCGTTTGGCTGCCGCCATGATGGGCCTTGTCGTTGGTTTTTATATTCCTTCTGTCGTCGTAAAAAATATTGCTACGAAGCGCCAAAAATCGATCAAGGGGTCGTGGTCTGATGCGCTAGATCTTTTATTGATCTGTGTGGAATCGGGCATGGCTCTCGAGCCTGCATTAGGACGTGTTGCCAAAGAAATCGGCAGTCAGTCTGTGCCTTTGGCTGAAGAAATGTCGTTGACAGTTGCCGAGCTTTCATTTTTGGGTGATCGCCGCAAAGCTCTTGATAATTTGAGCAAGCGCACGGGACTAGACACTGTAAAGTCAGTTGTGACCAGTTTAATTCAATCGGAACGTTACGGCACACCTCTTGCCTCGGCTTTACGTGTTCTCGCCCAAGAAAACCGCAATGATCGTATGGCTTTAGCTGAAAAGAAAGCCGCTGCCTTGCCACCGAAACTGACCGTCCCAATGATTTTGTTTTTCCTTCCGGTCATATTCGTGATTATTTTAGGCCCTGCTATCATTGTTGCAGCAGGTTTAAAATAAGGATTAGATTTTGTCGTGAGCGATGAAACGCCGTGCTTGGTTTTATTCCAATGAAATGGTGCAAAAATAAACTGCCATAGAGAAAGCCACGCCGCTAAACCCATCAAAAGCCAATAGAGTGGCATCGTTAGAAGAACGGGCCACCAAGGAAGCCGTTTTCGCCGCGTCACAACATAACCAGCATAAAGTGAAGCGCCATATCCAATAATGGTGACCACCAGGCTCAATCCAGCGAGAGTCAATTTCAGTGTAGAATCTGCCATCGGTAAATTCCAATTGCTCCACAATTGATAAATTGCAGCGCCCGTAAATATGGGATGAATTGTCGATGAAAATACTGTCCCAAAAGTAGTCGCGTGCACGATCCAAATGCCGTCCCAACCGATTTCCCGCCGTAATGCCCAAGGGTTACGAACATGAACAAGCCAAGTCTGCAAAAAGCCCTTGAACCAACGTGCGCGCTGCGAAATCCAATTACCATATTCGGTATTTGCTTCTTCAAATGTCTTGCTGTCTAAGACTTGTGTGAGATAGTTCAGTCGCGCCAAACGCAAACCCAAATCGGCATCTTCTGTAACATTAAACGGATCCCAAGCGCCAACATCGCGCAGAATCTTAGTGCGAAAATGGTTCGACGTGCCACCCAGTGGTAACGGCAAATGCTCATGCGCCAGACTAGGCAAAACCAAGCCGAAAAGAATAGCGTATTCGACGGTAAATTGCCGTGTCAGCCAATTTTCATTTGCATTGTAAAATGTAAGTTCGGCTTGCAAACAAGCAAGATTAGAGGGCCCATGGGCAAATGCCAGAACAGCTTTTCGCAGTTGATCGGGCTCTGGGATGTCCTCAGCATCATAAATTGTCAGAAGTTCTCCACGTGCAAATTGCAGTGCATAATTCAAGGCGCGGGGTTTAGTTTGAGGCTTCCCAGCGGGCACAACGATGACTTCAAAATGATCGGGTAATTCCATCTGCGCAATGGCACGGTGCATCGCAATGTCAGTTTCCTCAAGGATGAGTTTGATATCAAGCAATGGTTTTGGATAGTCCAGCTGGTCAAGAGCCGCCACCAGTTGACCCACAATACCAGCTTCACGAAACAACGGCACCAATACTGAATACACTGGAAGCTCATGATCATCTGCACGTTTAGCCCGCGGAGATTTTTGTTGATGCTGCCCCATTACACACATGAGGCGTAAAGCAACAACACTCAAAAAAAACACCGACAGGAACAAACACGTGAAAGTGAAACTTATATCCACAGGCAATAATAACAAGCCGCAGAAATAGACGACAAATACCAGGCCAAACCAGAAAATTTGTGAAAACGTCAAACGACGGTGGGCCGAAAACTCAGGGTGGTTCAATCTCAAATCATCAACAGCGTGCTTTAGTATTTTTGGGCCAAGCACGCGGCGCACTGCATATTGAAAATCCTTCGGTGAAATCCGCGCCACGGGCCGTACTGCCATATCTTCGGCGCTTTCAAAGCCAGCCCCTTCAACCGCTGCGAATAGCGTAAGATGTGGCAACCATGCAACTGGCAGAAGCTTGTGACGCAGTGCCAATTGCAGTTCCGATACGCTCAGACGCGACAAAATGCGGCCTAAAAGCTGTTTTGGCAGTACTGGAATGCCAAAACGGCTGACGCCAATCCCGCGATTTTCCACATCATGAGGCTCATCCACTACTGCCGTATCATATGGTGCTGACATTTTACTCCCTCTGTGCGAACATCGCATCGCACACTCGCAAGCTGAATTTACAGATGAGGAAAATGACCGTGACAACTATTCGTAGAGTGCATCTAATTTTGTCTCTGCTGCTTTCGATTGTAACTTGCGGGTCGAATGAATCTTGGGGTGCAAACAAAGAAGGGACATTTCAGCTTTTTCGGCATGTAGATCCGGGAGCTATCGCACCGTTAGATTTTCCAACCGGAACGATCAAACTGTTGGCTGATTCAGATTATCCGCCATTCAGTTTTCAAGATAGCAAGGCCGCAATGACTGGGATTTCAGTAGATATTGCGATGGCTGCCTGTATGGAAATCAAAATCAGTTGTCAGATTGTTACAAAATCATTTGCGGAGCTTTTGCCCGCCCTGAAAAACCACGAAGGCGACGTTATTATAACGGGCCTGCGCTTGATGCCTGATATTTTAAATGTCGCTACAGCAACCAGACCTTATTTCTTCTCATCAGCGCGTTTCATTACTCGCATCGGAATGCCGTTCTCTCAACCAGATGCGCGCGACCTTGCAGGCCGCCGCGTCGGCTATGTGAAGGGAACCAGCCATGCAGCCTTTCTCGAAAAATATTACGAGAGGTCGGCGCTTACGCCCTTCAACGATGAAAATGGCTTGTTGGAATCCTTGCGAACGGCAACGATCGATGCCGCTTTCACTGATAGTCTTCATGCATCTTTCTGGTTGAAAGGTTCAAATTCACGCGGGTGTTGCATTGCTCTGGGTGAAAGTTTTGTCGATCGTGCCAGTTTTTCCAGAAGCATGAGTCTGTTGGTCAGCGCTGATAAACCCAATTTACGCGAAGCATTAGATTACGCCATGGACCGACTTGAAGAAAAGGGCATCACCGCAAAAATTTTTGCACGTTATTTGCCGGATAGTCCTTTTTAGGATCCAACAGCGTTCTGCAAATTTGCAAGTCCAGCGGTTTTCAATTTTTGTTCGAGACCTTTGCAAATGTCACCAATCAGAGACGGGCCTTGGTAGACCAATGCTGAATAAAGTTGGATGAGTGATGCGCCCGCGCGAATTTTTGCCCAAGCCGTTTCCACGTCAGAAACACCACCAACGCCAATCAGCGGAATTTTGCCTGCAGTCATTTTATGAAACAGCGCAAGCTGTTTGGTTGAAAGATCAAACAATGGTTTGCCTGATAGACCGCCAGTTTCTGTTGCATGAACTGAATTTAAGCGAGGGCGCGATATTGTTGTGTTGGATACGATGACAGCATCGATTGCCTCTTGAGCGCAAACGTCCGCCACATCTTGCAAATCAGATTCCGCTAAATCAGGCGCTATTTTCAGAAGCATCGGCAAAGTCGATTTGCGCTTTGCATTCAATGCAACAAGTAATTTTAACAACTCTTCACGGCCTTGCATATTGCGAAGGCCCGGCGTGTTGGGTGATGAGATGTTGATTACTATATAACTTGCAACCGAACGAAATTTTTCGAGACCCGAAACATAATCAGCAAACCGGTTTGTCGAATCTTTATTCGCGCCGATATTCACACCAACAATTCCGCCGTTGTTGCGCCGCGCTTCCAGCCTCCGCAACACAGTTTCGTGGCCATCATTGTTAAAACCCATGCGGTTGATAACCGCTTGATCTTCGATAAGGCGAAACAGACGAGGTTGTGCATTGCCCTGTTGCGGGCGCGGCGTGACAGTTCCGATTTCAACAAAGCCAAAACCTTGAGCCAACATCGCATCTGGCACCTCGGCATTTTTATCAAAACCCGGAGCCAAACCAATGGGATTTGGAAATGTCAGGCCAAATAATTTTGTTTGAAGGGCAGGTGATGTTATAGCGCCTTGCCCACCGCCCAGCCCAGCCTTCAATGAACTGATCGTCAACCGGTGCGCCTGTTCGGCATCCATTTTATGCAGGAAAGGCTTTGCTAATGCGAAGCCTAAATCAGCAAGCCCCATTATGTGAATTCCGCTGGAAATACATGAACTCCACCATCCCACGGCAACGGTCTGGCCCATAAAATTAGCGATGGGTCAATCTTCCCATAGACATGCGGAAACAATTGACCGCCGCGCGACGGTTCCCATTGCAAATTCTGAGCAAGCGTATTTTCAGCAATCGCCACCAACAGCAAATTAGAAACACCAGCAAAATGCAACCTTGCCGTTTCCTTCGCCTGTTGCGAAGTCGACAGATGAATATAGCCATCGCGCAAATCAATGGCAGCACCTGAAAACTGGCCGCAGGCAACTGCTTCAGCCCAGACTTCAACATCTAAGATTTTATAAAGAATCTGCAAAACCGAACTCCAAAAAACTTCCTTAGGGGTTAATTTTCCACTGGACAATCACCGTTATCAGAGGTATCAGTTCCTACACGAGGCAAAAATAAAATCAGCGGAGGAATAATTATGTTTTCACACAAGCAAGTTTGGGCGGCGATTGATACAATTGCGGAACGTTATGGCTTTTCAGCATCTGGCTTGGCCAAAAAATCAGGCCTTGATGCCACATCTTTTAACCCATCAAAGCGCACCGGCCCCGATGGCCGCCCGCGTTGGCCAACCATGGAAAGCATCTCGCGCGTGCTCAACGCGGCAGGCGCACCTGTTGAAGAATTTATGGATTTGTTGTCGGGCCGCAAGGGCCAAGCGCCACGCCTGAAGCAAATCCCCATGCTGGGCTTTGCCAAAGCGGGCAAGGGCGGCTTTTTTGACGATTCAGGTTTCCCCGCAGGCTCAGGCTGGGAAGAAATCGACGTGCCGGGTGTAACCGATACGGCAGCTTACGGTTTGGAAATCACCGGCAACTCGATGGAACCGGTTTACCGCGAGGGCGATACCATCATCGTGTCCCCCGCCGCCACGGTACGCAAAGGTGACCGCGTTGTGGTGCGCACATCCGACGGCCAAGTGATGGCCAAAATCATGCAGCGCCAAACCGCCCGCACTCTGGAATTAGCATCGTTCAATGCCGCACACGAAACCAAGACGCTGGATATGAAGGACGTGGATTGGATGGCCCGCATTATCTGGGCGAGCCAGTAAGACGCAAAAGCTGAATAAAAATATTTATTCTTACGAAGTGAAAATAGGTGTTGACACCGTTCGGTGAACCTGCCATACATGGGTAGTCTCCACAAATGGGTCATCACCTCAACAAGTCTTGCAAGCTCAAGAAGACGACGT
>JAYVPZ010000370.1:0-4991 GCA_043757105.1 Aestuariivirga sp.
AGCAACTTCAGCATCTTTGCCGAAGTCCTTAATTTGCTTTTTTAGAATTGTCGAAATTTCAGCGGCGCGGATATCCATAATCAGCCGGTTCCCTTCATAGCAGTCTTGAGATTGGAGAGTTTTGTTTTAAGTGAATTATCAATCATCGTAGTGCCCACTTTTACAATGAGACCACCGAGTATTGATTCATCAATAGTGGTTGTCAGCAACACATCTTTGCCAAGCTTAGCTTTGAGGGCGGCCTTTAAATCAGTTAATTGTGCGGATGAAAGTTTTTCAGCTGAGGTCACTTCGGCAACGGTTTCACCCTTGGCATCGGCCACTAAAGCTTGAAATCCGCGAATCGCATCAGGCAGCGCTGCAAGGCGGCGCTTGGCACCCATCAATTTAATAAAATTAAGAGCCAATCCACCAACACCAGACTTATCAGCAAGAGCCGAAACAGCATTCATCTGGTCTTCGGCTTTAAAAACTGGCGAATTCAATAAACGCTTCAAATCATCCGAATTATCAATGAGATTTTGAAATGCATCCAGCCCTTTGGCTGTAGCAGGCACTGTTTTTTCTTCCGATGCAAGGTCAAACAGCGCATTGGCATAACGCCCCGCCACACCTGAGATGATTTGATTTGCCGCCACTGCATTACCTTCAAATAGAGAGTGTTCGGCAAGTGGCCAAACGATGATCGCGGGCGTTCGGTATCACAGTGGAACGAGACTCGCAACCAGCGAGTTGAGGCGGATTGCCGCAAGATGAATTTTGGACAATAAAAAAGCCCGGACAAAGTGCCGTCCGGGCCCAACTTTCGTTTTGAACTGGGGGTTAGCCCAGCAATTTCGTCTCAAGCTGATAACGCTTGATACCCATATCGGCCAAATCGGCTTCACTTAGACTCTTCAACTGATTCCTCAGTTGGGCCTCTGTTTTCCGAAGCTTTTGGCGTTGGAAAAGCCTGCTTATATTCATTATGAACGCACTGCGTCTTTCGCAATGCGGCTGATATCGCCACGCATAATGCCGAGGTCGGCTAATTCGCGGTTGGTCAGGCCTTGTAACTCCGAAACGGTACGGTTGTAACGCTTCCAAGTGTTGATACGTGTCTTAAGAACTTCAAACATAATATATGTTCCTTTCTATTGGATCATCTTCTTCGCTTACGCAACATACATAGTGCATTGCAGCAAAATTACCAATGCATTTTTTGCATGGCTCATAATACCATATGAAATTCAATCGTTTACACAAACTTAATAATGATGAATCGGTCATCAACCTGCCGCAAAAAAGAGCATTTTTAGCTTCAATTAGATGGAGAACTTGCCCTCAGTGCCAAACTATTACGCAATTGCACAATTTCGCGCCCAAAAGGCCAGTCGCAAATGCTTAATCTTCTTTAACCATGAACTTTGCGCGATTATTTACCAATCCCGTTTAGGTTCGCTTCCGTGTGGTGCGTTAAGCGGGTCAAGGCAAAACAGCCTTCCTCCGCCCACTTCGGGAGGCATTCTTTGACAACGGCTTTAAGCGAGCTCTTTTCTTTCGAGCAACTGGTTCAGGCAGCAGACACCAACGAGCCCATCAGCGCACCTAAAAACATTGCTGACGACGTTCACCAAGCATTAGCGGCTGCTGGCGAAACTGCGTATAAATGGACAATTGCGTCAGACGAAATTGCCTGGAGTGAAAACGCGTCAGATATTCTAGGATGTTCATCTACTCGCATAAAGTCAGGAAAGCTCTTTGCAAACCTGCTCGACGTTGATAATTTTACGACGCGCTATGAAGCTGTCATGAATTCAAAAACACGCGACGACGGGAAGGGTGTGCCTTACCACATTGAATATATGTTCCGCAGTGAAGGTAGAAACGGTGCGGCAGCCGTGTGGATTGAAGATCAAGGGCGTTGGTATGCGGGTCCCGATGGTTCACCAAAAGTAGCATTCGGTACTATTCGCCAGATTGATGAGCGCCATCGCCGCGATCAGCACCTGAATTTCTTGGGTAACTGCGATCCTTTAACAGGTATGATGAATCGTGGCCGCATGAATGAAGCGCTCGGAGAAGCTATAACTGTAGCAGCGCGCGAGAAAAGCAACTGTGTCTTCGTAATTGCAGCGGTGAACAACCTGTCTGTTGTCAACGAAGCTTATGGTTTTGATGTTGCCGACGAGGTGATTGTGGCACTTGGTCTAAGATTGCGCCAAGTGATGCGAGGCGGAGATGGTATTGCGCGCTTTTCAGGGGGCAAGTTTGGTATTATCCTGAATGAGTGCGACCAAGTTGAACTCAAGGTGGCGCTTGAACGCTTTCTTTCGGTGGTTCGTGACAGTGTCATTGAAACTCAACACGGCCCAGTTTGGGCCATGTTATCAATTGGTGCAGTCAGCCTTCCATCTCATGCGAGTGACGCAAACACCGCGACAGCCAAGGCAGAAGAAGCACTCAATGAAGCATCACGCCTGCCATCAGATGGCTATGTCATTTTCAAACCATCCGATCAGCGCAAAAATACACGCGCACTGAATGCCCGCTGCGCGACTGAAATTGTCAAATGTTTAAAGGAAGAGCGATTCAAACTCGCTTTCCAGCCGATTATCAACGCAAAAACCAGCGAAATTGCAATGCATGAAGCACTGCTGCGCATGTCGGATAGCGCAAGTGGAGAACTGATTGCAGCATCTCATCTTGTGCCAATTTCTGAAAATCTAGGGCTCGTAAGATTGATTGATCGATCAGTCATGCAGTTGATTATTGAAACACTTAATGTTTACCCGGACTCAAGGCTTACAATGAATGTTTCTGGAACGACGGCGATGGATCCCCGCTGGTACGGCCAGCTTCTTGAAATATTGGCGGCAAATGCGAATGTCACCCAAAGACTGACCGTAGAAATCACAGAAACGGTGGCACTTAGCAATGTACCATCAACACGTCAATTTGTGGAAAGCCTTCGCAAACAAGGCTGCAGTGTCGCTATCGATGATTTTGGCGCTGGCTTTACATCGTTCAGAAATTTGCGCGATTTGCCCGTCAACTTGATCAAGCTTGATGGTAGTTTCTGTCAAAACTTACGCAACAATAATGAAAATGAATACATCGTACGTAGCCTCATCGACCTTGCTGGCAAGTTCAAAATTCAAACAGTTGCGGAATGGGTCGAACAAGAAGAGGACGCTGAAGCTCTTCGCGGTTGGGGCGTTGATTTTCTCCAAGGTAATCTTTTTGGAGCAGCAAGCATGGTTCGGCCTTGGCAAGCAAATCAATCAGCAGTTTTTTCAATTGATATTGTTAGCAACAAATCAGAACGGACTTACACTGTGGCGGAGATTGCTTCAGCACAAGTTGGGGATAATGTGGTAATGTTCGAGGCTGAACAGTTGGTTGACAATGTGGTTGTCACTTCGGTCGAAGAACAGAATTCTCAGACAGCGCTCGTAACTCAAACGGAATTGACATCTGAAAATGAAATAGAAACTGCCAAATTCGCTAAACAAGACGCTAACTCAGCAGAATTGGATTTTTCAGAGATTGATGACAGCATTTCTGCCTTGCGCGCTAGCTTGCTCGAATTGCAGAATTATTTTCCACAGGCAAATACTGCAGAAAAACGCGATGCCGCATAACTCAGCGCGAAATATTATCCAATTTCTGCTGCATCGCAGCAAGTTGGTTTTTAAGCAATTCTAAATCATCCTTGCTTGCGGAGGATGATGACGGCTGCGGCTTTAGAGTTTCTGGGTGCGCAGCGGCCGCCCCGGAGGGCGATCCACCCATCATTGCCGCAAATGGATTGAACATTTTCATCGCATCATTGAACATGGCCATATTGCGCTTGGCATGGTCTTCAATCCCCTTAAACGCCTCCCCCATGCCCGCAGCGTCTACCATTTGCTTGCGATATTTATCTTGATCCTTCATCAAATTATCGAGTGAGAACTCAAGATAACCCGGCACCAAACCCTGCATTGTATCGCCGTAGGCTTTGATCAACTGACGCAAAAAATTCACGGGCAACATCGTTTGAGCTCCACCCTTATTTTCTTCTTCAAAAATTATTTGGGTTAGTACTGACCGTGTAATGTCCTCGCCTGTCTTGGCATCATAAACTAAAAAATCGGAGCCACTTTTCACCATCAAAGCTAAATCATCCAGAGTCACATATGTACTGGTGGCCGTATTATACAAACGCCGATTGGCATATTTTTTGATTACTGTGGCGGATTTGCCCTGTGGCTGATCTACACTCAAAATAACTCTCCCTACGACGACAGCATTCTCTTGATACCAATCGTAGAGCAAAACTTGCTCCGTGCACCGCACAATTGCAAGTGCAAAAAATTTAGCAACTGCACCAATTTTCCCCTTTGAAACATGTGATACAGTGCTAAGGTTCAAGTTTATTCAATCAGCTTGCAAAATCTTGGAGTACTATATGTCCGTAACCGACATCGTCATTGTTTCTGCCGCGCGCACCCCTGTTGGTTCTTTTGGTGGCGCACTTTCCAGCCTGACTGGCGCCCAACTTGGAACAGTGGCACTCAAAGCTGCCATGGAGCGTGCCAAAATCGAGGCTGGCCATATCGACGAAGTAATTTTGGGGCAGGTTCTGACTGCTGGGCAAGGCCAGAACCCAGCGCGCATAGCGTCAATCCATGCTGGCATCCCCGACACCTCGCCCGCCTGGGGCATGAACCAACTCTGCGGCTCAGGTCTTCGTGCCGTGGCCCTAGGCATGCAACAAATCGTATCAGGTGATGCCAAGATTGTGGCCGCTGGCGGCCAAGAATCGATGAGCAAAGCCCCGCACGCTCAGCATTTGCGCGATGGAGTGAAGATGGGTGATTATCAAATGATCGACACGATGATCCGAGATGGTTTGTGGGATGCCTTTAACGGTTACCACATGGGCACCACTGCCGAAAATGTTGCCGCCAAATGGCAGATCACGCGGGACGATCAAGACAAGTTTGCAGTCACCTCGCAAAACAAGG
>JAYVPZ010000371.1:0-4967 GCA_043757105.1 Aestuariivirga sp.
GTTGAGGACAATGGTGGATAAATTGTCCAGCCACCGCCCACACCTTTCATGCCAGCAGGACCTTCAACGAACATTGAAATCATCAGCAACAAGAAAGACGGCACCAACAACCAGAAAGAAATGTTGTTCATGCGCGGGAAGGCCATATCTGGTGCGCCGATCATGAGCGGCACAAACCAGTTGCCGAAGCCACCGATCATGGCGGGCATAACCATGAAAAAGATCATGATGAGACCGTGGCCAGTTACAAACACGTTATACATTTGCTTGCCGTTATCCAGCGCGGCATCAGCTGATACACCGTAAACCATCTGCGCCAGACCACCGAAATATTGAATGCCGGGGTGCGCCAGCTCCAAGCGCATCATCAGCGACATGAACCCACCGAGCACACCTGCCATAATGGCAAACCACAGATACATGGTGCCAATGTCTTTGTGGTTGGTGGAGTAAACGTAACGACGCCAACCCGTTGGATCATGCGAATGCTCTTCGTGAGCGTGGTCTTTGGTTTCAACGTAAGCCATGGCCATGATTAATGCCTCTTTGCTAAATTAGTTTGAAGCGACGACTGGAGCAGTCGGCTTAATTGATTTCAAGAATAGTTGAAAAGCCTCAGGCTTAGGATCAGACTTTACCATATCGGCCCATTTGGCCAGTGTCGCGTCATCAACAGCCCACACTTCAATTGGCATTTGTGAGTGGTCTTTGCCACAAAGTGTATAGCATTCGCCATAGTAGACGCCGGGCTTTGTTACCTTGATCCAATCCTCATTGAGACGACCGGGAATAGCGTCCATTTGCATCCCGAATGATGGAACTGCCCATCCGTGAATAACGCCTTCAGGATCGGATGTGACGATTAGCTTTACAACTTTGTTGACAGGAACAAGCACTGGAACATCTGTGGACAGCAAATAGGGTTGGCCATCTTTTTCGGCTTGATCTTGCGGCTTCAAATATGAAGTGAATACAACTTTTGGCGACTTGTCATCGTTCAACCCTAAATCTGGATATTCATAAGTCCAATTCCAACTGGGATTGCCAATAACCTTGATGGTCATGTCGGCTGCTGGAATATTGCGTTGCTTATAAAGCAGACGGAACGATGGAACGGCGATTACGACAAGAATGAGCACAGGAATGACTGTCCAAGCAACTTCCAAGCCAGTGTGATGTGTCATCTGAGAAGGAACCGGATTGGCTTTGGAATTAAACTTCACAATTACGATAAGCAAAAGCGCCAGTACAAAAAGTGTGATGACCGTAATGATGATCAACAACTCATTGTGAAAAGACGCGATGTCGTCCATCACCGGGGTTACTGAATCCTGCATTCCCAACTGCCAGGGCACAGACTTTCCTGCCTCGGCAAAAGCAAAAGACGGTGAAAATCCCATGACTGTTATGGCCAATCTGCCAAATATATTCCTAATCTTGCTTGTCATTGACCCGTTTTTCCTCAAATCTCATTGGCCCAACCACGGCCAACACCACCCCAACTACAGGGACTCGTAATAGGCTTCCGTTCACCACACTATACGCCCGCCCGCAACACAAAGTGGCGCGGCAAAACGTCATTGCACATTGATTTCAAGCGAGACCGGAATTCCGCCTCAATTCGCTGTGAATTGAAGGCCAAGACGCGAGCGAGTGTTACAAAAAATACGGTTGTTTTCGGTATTATCGAGGGCTAAGAGCCAAATCAATTTTAATTTAAGGAAAAAGCGAATCGTGAAAATCACTTCGGTTTGCCAATTGGCATTGGTTGCGGCACTTTCTGGATTCATGGCCATTTCGGCTTTGGCGCAGGATGCACCGCAAGATCCGGTTCCGCCAAAAGGTCTTGGGCCACGTAAAGATGCTAAACCGCAAGCTGGCGCTGGCGCTGCTCCTGCTGGGCCCCCAGTTGAAACAGTGGCAACTTATGGCCTTTGGCAGGTGCAGTGTAGTCCTGCAGTCGAGGCTTCAGGTGCGCAGCCTGCCGTTGCAAAATCCTGTGGCATGATTCAGGGTATTAGCAGTGCTAAAAGCCCTAATATTGGTATGCAGTTGATCATCAACCGGGTGAAACAAAATGGTAAAATGCAAACTTTGATGCGTGCTCTGGTTCCGATTGGGGTTTATCTGCCCACAGGCATTGCCATGGAAATTGATGGCACAGCCCTTGACGGACGCATGAGCTTTACGCGGTGTAACCCGCGCGCATGCGAAGGATTTGGGGAAGCTTCAGATTCTACCTTGAAGAAATTCAACAAAGGCAAGATCGCCACGTTCTATATTTATGATCGTCCCGGTAATGGTTACCCCCTTCAAGTTAAGCTGGAAGGCTTTGCCAAAGGATTGGCCGATCTAGACAAGATGTGAGTCTTCGTCGCAATCAAAAATAAAGTGCGGCGCGGGCTGGAAGGTTTTGCGGCATTTGCTTATGTAGAGATATGAGCAAAGATTTTGATTTGAGTGTTTTTGGTGCGGACAACGCACAATCGGTTATTTCTGGTGCATTGGCGCAGGCTGACGACGGCGAGTTGTATATGGAACGCTCGCAAAGCGAGAGTTTGGTTTTTGATGATGGCAGACTGCGATCAGCCAGTTTTGATGAAAGCCAAGGTTTTGGACTGCGCGCTGTTTCAGGCGAGATGGCAGCTTATGCACATTCATCTGATCTGACAATTGACGCGCTGAAACGTGCCGCCGCAACTGTGAAAGCAGGCTTGAACAGCAGTGACTCTTCGAGAGACGACGTCTCGCCAGCCCGTAGCAAGACCAAGCTTTATGGTTCTGACAATCCGGTTGAAGCACAAGGCTTTGCCACCAAAGTCAATCTGCTTGAAACGGTTGATCAATTTACGCGCGGGCTTGACCCGAGGGTGAAACAAGTTTCGGTTTCTGTTGCATCGAGTTGGCAAAAGGTGACTATTGTTCGCGCAGACGGACAAATCTATCATGATGTTCGTCCGCTCACACGGTTTGGCGTTTCAGCGGTGACTGAAAATAATAAGACCTCTGGCCAAGGCAGCTATGGTTTTGGTGGGCGGGCGCAACCGCTTTCCTATTTAACGGAAGAAAATTGGCAAGCAGCGGCGCGCGAAGCTGTGCGCCAAGCATTGGTGGGGCTGGATGCGGCCCCTGCCCCTGCTGGTGAAATGGATGTTTTGTTGGGGCCAGGCTGGCCCGGTATTTTGTTGCATGAAGCCATTGGTCATGGCCTTGAAGGTGATTTCAACCGCAAGGGCACATCAGCTTTTGCAGGCCTTATGGGTCAGCGCATTGCGTCAGATGATGTGACTGTGGTTGATGATGGCACGATTGTGGATCGGCGCGGTTCAATCAGCATAGATGATGAAGGCACTTCACCCAATTGCACAACGCTGATTGAAAACGGCATTTTGGTTGGCTTTATGCAAGACCGGATGAATGCTCGGTTGTCTGGCGTGAAACCCACAGGCAATGGCAGGCGCGAATCTTATGCCCATGTTCCTCTGCCCCGTATGACCAATACTTATATGTTAAACGGCAAACGCAGCCCTGAAGAAATCTTGGCTTCGATGAGGAAGGGCCTGTTTGCGAAATCATTTGGCGGTGGGCAGGTTGATATCACCACGGGCAAATTTGTGTTCACCTGCACTGAGGCATACATTGTTGAAGATGGGAAATTGATGCAGCCTGTGAAAGGCGCAATTTTGATCGGCTCGGGCGCTGATGCGTTGAAACATATTTCAATGGTGGGCAATGATATGGCACTTGATCCCGGCATTGGCACCTGTGGTAAGGCAGGCCAAGGTGTGCCTGTGGGTGTAGGCCAGCCTTCGCTTCGCATCAACAATCTGACTGTCGGTGGCACTGCCACTTAAATGCCGCTCCCCGAGCTTGTCATTTTTGATATGGATGATGTACTTTGCCATTATGATCTAGGTCGGCGACTGCGTGCGCTGGCGGCGCTGGCAGATGTTTCAGCACGGGATGTGCGGGCTGCAGTTTGGGATTCAGGCTTTGAAGAGTTGGCGGATGCGGGTGGTTACGCAGACCCCGAAATCTATCTCAAAGAATTTAGCACACGACTTGGATATGCAATCACACGTGAACAATGGATCGATGCGCGGCGCATTGCGATGACGCCTTCGCTGGATGTGTTGGCGCTTGCTGGAAAAATTGGTGCGCAAACGCAGATTGCGATTTACACAAATAATGGGCCGATCGTGAAAGATAATCTGGACACGCTTTTTCCGGAAGCGGCTGCTGTTTTTAAACAGCGGTTTTGTTCGTTCCAGTTTGGCACGAAGAAGCCTGATCCAGAGGCATTTACGAGGTTGGTCAATCTTGTGGGCAGAGCTCCAGAAAACTGCTGGTTTATTGATGACAAGAAATCAAATGTTCAAGGTGCAAGACTTGCGGGGCTTCGCGCCTTTCATTTTGTGAACTATGAAGGCTTGGCCGCAGAGGCACAACAGATTGGATTTGAAATATGACAGCGGCGACAGCCACACCCTACCAAGCCAAATTTCTTGAAGGCTCAATCATGCGTCATGTCGTGGTTATGACGATGACTGGTGCTTTAGGCTTGATGACACTTTTCATTGTTGATCTCGTGGATCTGTATTTTTTATCTAGACTCCAAAACGTCAATATCACCGCAGCAATTGGTTTTGGTGGCACGCTCGATTTTGCCAATTTATCTTTGGCAATTGGTGCGGGCATTGCCTCTGTTGCTTTGGTTTCGCGCAATATGGGTGCAAGACAGCCCGAACGCGCCAAACAATTTGCTTCGAGTTCACTGTATTTTTCCTTAGGCGTGTCGGCAATTTATACTGCTTTGTTGGCTATTTTTATTTCGCCCATTTTGGCGTTTCTTGGTGCTACGGGCGAAACAGCGCATCAAGCAAAGCTGTTTATATGGACACTTTCTCCGGGTTTTATCTTTCTTGCTGGCGCATTATCTTGTTCATTCAGCTTGCGCGGGATTGGCG
>JAYVPZ010000372.1:0-4963 GCA_043757105.1 Aestuariivirga sp.
AAGCATGTGGCATGATAATCCACCTCCTTGCCTCATTGAATCATGCTTCAACTGATTTGCGAATCCTAAATCGATTCAAACTGAAAGTGTGATGCTCTAGGTCTATTTTCGTGCGCGATGTTCCACACGGTCACGGATTGCTGCGGCTAAAGCTTTGCGTTCGTCTGGCGACAGTTTGTTAACAACGTCCATGATCAGAGCCTTGCTTTGCTCTGCAAAACTGTTGGGGCCGGATGTTACCTCATTGATAATTGTATTGGCTTTGGTTTGATCAAAAACGGGTTGATCAAGTGCATCGGCAAACTTCAAGCTGGCTGCATCAGAAGCGTTGCGATTTTGTTTGTATTGGTCATTTTTATTGCGCAGCAGATCCATAAATTCGCGCCTTCTTTCGCGCGGCAAATCACCAAAGAATTTGCGCGGCAAGAGCTGTGAGCCTTCTTCAGAAAATACTCCGCGACCACGCCCGTCGTGAAATCTAAATCCGATTGCAGCACCAGCCACCAAGAGGTTTGCCATCAGGGATCCAATTAAAAGTGCTGACCACCAAGGCGAGCGTAACTCTGGTAGAGAAAATCGGCGTTTGGCTGGCTCTGGTGGAATGATGCTTGGTTTACTCATGAAAGATTATCCTCGGTCAAATCATATAGGGTGTCCGTGCTGACACTTTGGGCGGCGCGCTGCGACGAAAATGGTAGATAGTCTGAAGCGGTGCCATTTGCACCAAGCCATATGCCCAACACTAAAGATGCTGCAAGTGGAACTGCCGTCAGCCAAAGTGGTGTTTTTCGTGTGTGCGGAAAAGCGATTATATTACTTGAAACATTTTCTACGCCCAGTTTTTTGAGCAATCTTGTTTCAAAATCGGAACTGGGCAGTGGATTGCTTGCATGAAGCAGCAATTGATCCAATTCAGTGTCGCTCATCTCAATATCATTTTGATTTTTGGTCATCATCAATTTTCCTGTGCCAAAACGGCTAATAATTGTTTCCCGTTTGGTCCTAATTTTTCTTTCAATGCTCGGCGTGCGCGGGCCAGCAGAGACTCTAAGGCATCGACGCTAATTTCCATCGCGGCAGCCGCAGCGATGTTGGTCATATGTTCAAAATGCACCAAAGCCAGCGCCAGTTTTTGTCGGTCGGGCAAACTGGCTACAGCCGCATCTACAAATTTTGTGACATAAGATTGATCGATAAGTGATGGCGCGGAGATTGTTGGATCAGCTATTTCATTTGCGTAATCAAGTTCCATCATTGGCTCTTGCCGATAGCGATCCATTACCAAGTTTGAAGCCACGCGCATGAGCCAGCCTTTCAAAGCCCCGGCCTCGCGCAGTTGCGCCGGGTTATTCCATAATTTTAAAAACGTCTCCTGCGCAACGTCATCGGTGTCCACGTGGCCGCCATTCAGACGCCAGGCAACGCGGTAGACCGGAGCGTGGTAACGCGCCACGATAACGGCGAAAGCTTGTTGATTGCGCTCTGCCGAAGCAAGCAATAATGCTGCATCAGTGGCGGTCTGCCAATCGACGGTTTCTGGC
Source organism: Aestuariivirga sp. (assembly GCA_043757105.1). Lineage (GTDB taxonomy): Bacteria > Pseudomonadota > Alphaproteobacteria > Rhizobiales > Aestuariivirgaceae > Aestuariivirga. The sequence continues at coordinate 1,542 of JAYVPZ010000372.1, forward strand.
AAGACTTGCCTATTTGCCATTAGTATTGCGTCCAATGCGTATCGCCTTCGCTCAACTCAACACTCAGACGCGGCATATTTGAAATTCCGTCGTTTTAATTGTTTAGCGCCCGATAATATCTTCAAAAATCATCGAAACTTGGGCTTGGGTGTCTGCTAACAAGATTTCGGTGGACGCTATGTCGGGCATTTCAGCGGCACGGGCAACGGCTCCATTCAGGCTTTTTGAACTGGATTGCGGGCTAAATTGCTCTGCAACGCAAAGGCGGAGGATTTGGGTTAGCCGCTGATAGAGCGTACAAGCTGTCAATAATTTGGCCGATTGATCTGCTGTCAGTTGTTTTTCATGACTTAGATTTATCAGTGCTTGCACCGTGTTGGTATTCTGAATTTTAGCGTCATTTGCGATGAGTTGCAGGTATTGCGCGATAAATTCAATTTCAACCAACCCACCTTTTGCGCGTTTAATGTCCCAAGTGCCCAGTTTCGCGTGTTCCTTCAACATGAGATTGCGCATTTCGCTGACATCTTGCCTGGTCTTTAAATTGTCGCGCGGATCAGCAAGGATCGTTTGAACTGCTGCGCTAAGCTTTGAAGCCAAACTATCATCACCAGCCACAACCCGCGCCCGCGTCAATGCCAACTTCTCCCACGTCCAAGCCTCTTCCGCCTGATACGATACAAAACTAGAAAAATTCACGGCCACAGGGCCTTTGCTGCCTGATGGGCGCAAGCGCAAATCGACTTCGTAAAGCGTTCCCTCGGCAGTGGGCGCAGATAAAGCCGATATCAATCGCTGGGTTAGCCTTGCATAATATTGGTTAGGGCTGAGTGGTTTTGCACCATTAGATTGTTCGACGTCTGGGTGATGATCATAAATCAACATCAGGTCGAGATCGGAGCCAGCGGTCATCTCTCGGCCGCCCAGTTTGCCAAGCGCCACAACGGCGCATTGACCGCCTGTTATGTCGCCGTGGCTGATGCGCATATCCAGCGCAGTCGCCAGTAATAGCGTTTTAATCGCTTGGTCGGCGATGGATGAATAGCCTTCGCCTGCATCATCTGCGGTTATGGTTTCGGCTAAAAGTCGCAAGCCGACGCGAAACTGGTTTTCGCGCACCAACACGCGCACGCCGTCCATCGCTTCGTCGCGCGGCGCTGAAACGGGTATGGTCGTCGCAAATTCTTCAGCCAATTCATGCGGCGTCGGCAGCGCTTTGAATGCATCTGCCCCGGCCACGGCTTCCAGCGTTCTTGGTTGGCGCTTCAATTGTTCGGCCATGCGAGGCGCTTGGCCCAAAATCTGCGCAATCAATTCCAGAAGATTTGGATTGGCTTTCAGCATCGAAAAAAGTTGCACGCCAGCGGGCAGGCCCTTGAGGAATTCATCAAAAGCAAGGAAAGCTTGATCAGGGTCGCCGCGCTGGGAAAGCGCTTTCAAAAGCGCCGGCATAATTTCCGTTAGAATTTCTCGTGCGCGCGCAGTTCGCGTGGCTGGATAGCGGCCAAAATGCCATCCCCTCACAGTGGCCGAAATTTCAGAGGCTTGCACAAAGCCCATGCGTTGCAGTGTTTCTATTGTCGCTGGGTCATCTTCACCACCCGTAAAAACTAAGCTTCCTGTTTCATTTGCAAGTGCGCCAGCATCTTCGAACAGGGCGGCGTAATGGCCCTGCACGGTTTCTAATGTTTTGCGCAATTCAACAGAAAGTGCTTCACCATTTTCAAATCCGCTGAAGCGCGCAAAGTTTTCAAAGGTTAATTGCTCCATCGGCACGATATGGGTTTGTTGATCGTCCACCATTTGCGAACGATGTTCGAGCGTACGCAAAAAACAATATGCCGTTTTCATTTCGGTTGCAGTTTGTGGTTCGATCCATTTAGCCTCGGCCAATGCGTCTAACATTTCCAATGTCGAACGCCCGCGCAATTTCGGGTTACGCCCGCCTGCGATGAGCTGTTGCGTTTGCACAAAAAATTCGATCTCGCGAATACCACCACGTCCAAGTTTTAAGTTATGCCCGCGTATCGCAATTTCGCCATGTCCCTTCACAGCATGGATTTGGCGCTTCATGGATTGCACATCGGCTATCGCTGCATAATCCAAATATTTGCGCCAGATATAAGATGTGAGGCGCTTCAAAAACTCTTCGCCCCATGCAATGTCACCAGCCACGGCACGGGCTTTGATCATTGCCGCGCGTTCCCAGTTTTGGCCTTGGTTTTCATAATAAACGGCAGCGGCTTCGAGGCTGATGGCCATTTGCGTAGCGCGCGGATCGGGGCGCAGGCGCAAATCGACCCGGAAGACATAACCTTCTTCGTTCAGATCTTGTAGCAAGCTCACAAGATCCCGCGTGAACCTTACAAAAAAAGTTGATGGCTCAACGCCCTCAGCCAGCGGTGCTGTTTCAGGATCATAAAGAATGATAAGATCAACATCGCTTGAGTAATTGAGCTCAAAAGCACCATGCTTACCCATGGCGAGAACAACATAGCCACAGTTCAGTGATGGATTGACAAGATCATGTAGGGTCAGTTTTTGTTTCTCAGCATAATCGCATAATAAGAAATTGATCGATGCATTTATACAAGCATCTGCAAATCGTGTCAGCGCATAAGTAACTTGAGCGGTCGACCAGACTTTGCCCAAATCCGCCAAACCAATCAACAATGCCGCTTGTTGTTTTTTAATACGCAATCCAATTGCAATTTCTTCTTTTGACGCTGCGAAACCTAGATCCAGACATTCCGCGCATAATTTCGCTAAGACCAGTTCGGGCACAGAGTTGATGAGACCAGCCAGAAAATCACCATGCCGCAATATCAGCTTTGCTAGATAAGGCGAACCCGAAACGGCTGCATCAATCAGATTGCGAATGGCTTGCAATGATTGTGCAGTCGATGGATCGCATTCAGCCCAAAATCGTGCCAAGGCTGCCGCATCTGCGGTGCGCAAATGTGATTGATCATTTCTTGCTTCAAAGTGTTTTTGGTTCACTCAGTTGTTTTAGGGTGCTTGCTTATAAAGGGGAAGATGGAGAATTGCGCGTAGGCCCGGTTTATTATCTTCCAAGTGAAGCTGACCACTGTGCAAAGTCATGACGCTGGCAACGAGGCTCAATCCCAATCCATTGCCTGGTTTGGAGCGGCTTTCGTCCAAACGGACAAATCGGTCAAGAACGCGGCCCCGATCGCTTTCATTGATGCCCACACCATGATCGGACACCTCAACAATCACGTTCTCTCCGTCAATTCGCCCGCGAACCAGAATGTCGGTGCTTTTGCCATTTCCGCTCTCGCCATATTTCATGGCATTGTCGATCAAATTGTTCAAAGCTTGGGCGACCAATTGGCGGTCACCGCGTATCTTCAATCCGGGGTTTGATTCCAATTTCAAACTTCCGCCTGCTTCTTCAACAA
>JAYVPZ010000373.1:0-4951 GCA_043757105.1 Aestuariivirga sp.
TCTTGGGCGCAAGCTTTGCTGACGTTAGTCGCGCGCGTTTTCAAAAACTTATTGCCGAGGGACAAGTGAGTCTTGATGGCAAGACAATTGACGATGGAGGCATGAAACTTAAAGCTGGTCAGCTCATCAAAATCACCATCCCAGAAGCCGCACCCGCCGAACCGCAAGGCGAGGCCATCGACCTCGACATTGTGTTTGAAGATAAGCACCTCATCGTCATCAACAAACCAGCAGGCCTTGTGGTGCACCCCGGTGCTGGCAATGAAAATGGCACATTGGTGAATGCGCTGATTGCGCATTGCGGCGCCAGCCTTTCTGGCATCGGCGGCGTTAAGCGCCCCGGCATCGTGCACCGCTTGGACAAAGACACATCGGGCCTCCTCGTCGTCGCCAAGAATGACAAAGCCCATGCAGGCCTCTCCGAACAATTCGCCAGCCATGGCCGCGATGGGCGGATGGAGCGCGAATATCTGGCCTTCGTCTGGGGCAAGCCTGAACGCTCAAAGGGCACTATCGCCACAGGGCTAGACCGCTCCCCCAGCAACCGCCAGAAAATGGCTGTGTCTAACTCTGCAATGGCCCGCGAAGCCATCACCCATTACGAAGCAATCGAAGAATTCGGCAAACCCACCAGCGTCAGTCTCGTGCGCTGCAACCTCGAAACCGGCCGCACCCACCAAATCCGCGTGCACATGGCGCATATCGGCCATCCACTTTTGGGCGACGGAACTTACGGGGCTGGCTTTTCAACCTCCAAAGTCAAGCTTGTCGATGCTGCAAGACACAGCCTTAACTATCTGAGAGGACAAGCTTTACACGCCGCCGTGCTGGGCTTTGACCATCCTGTGACGGGCAAACATCTGCGTTTTGAAGCCGAGTTACCGAAACCACTGTCACAACTTCTCCATGATTTACGTCTGCAATCCGCTGTGAAATAACCACCGTAGTAAATTCACTAATCTGTTACTTTAAAAGATACTTATAATTTGAAAAACGCTTCCTATATCTCTTGAAGCGGGGCCGCCTGAAGACGGCCGAAAAGGATGGAAAAATTGGCTAAGTCAATGAATTTACCTATGATTTCGGGTGCCGATGGCAGCCTCAACCGGTATTTGCAAGAAATTCGCAAATTCCCGATGTTGGCGCCTGAGGAAGAATATATGCTGGGCAAAAGCTGGAAAGAGCATGGCGACACGCAAGCGGCCCATAAGCTGATCACCAGCCATTTGCGCCTCGTGGCCAAAATCGCCATGGGCTACCGTGGCTACGGCCTGCCCGTGGGTGAAGTGATCCAAGAAGGCAATATCGGCCTGATGCAAGCTGTGAAGAAATTTGAGCCCGACAAAGGCTTCAAATTGGCGACTTACGCTATGTGGTGGATCAAAGCCTCGATCCAAGAATATGTGCTGCGCTCATGGTCGCTGGTCAAAATCGGCACAACCGCCAGTCAGAAGAAACTGTTCTTCAATCTGCGCCGCATCAAAAGCCGCATTCAGGCCCTGGAAGAAGGCGATCTGAAACCAGATCAAGTCAAATACATCGCCAAGACGCTTGGCGTGGACGAGAAAGACGTCGTCTCCATGAACCGCCGCATGGGCGGCGACACATCGCTCAATGCGCCTTTGCGCAATGACGCTGACGGCGAAGGCGAATGGCAAGATTTTCTGGTCGATAGCAGCGACAATCAAGAAACCGTGCTGGTTGAAAGCCAAGAAAGCCAAATGCGCCATGGCCTCCTCGGCGAAGCCTTGAGCAAACTGGGGGACCGTGAACGCCGCGTCATCGAAGCCCGCAAGCTGCAGGACGAACCGTTGACGCTTGATGACCTGTCAAAGGAATTCAACGTCAGCCGCGAACGCATCCGCCAGATCGAAGTGCGCGCCTTTGAGAAGCTGCAGAAGGCCGTCAAAAACGCCGCGCAAAAAGCCATGCTGCCAAAAGGCACGCCGCTGCTGGCGGGGGTAGGAGTTTAAGACTCGGCTGGCGCGTTCCCAATGGCAATATTTTGGTTTTGGTTTCTTGTTGAAGAAATCATCTGTTGAGATTTTTTGTAGGCCAGTGTGAAATGAAAAGACTGATCCAAAACACGGAAACAAGATAACCTCCCACCACGTCTGAAAAATAATGTACACCTAAGAAAATTCGTGATGCTCCAATCAGCAATGCTAAAACCAAAGCGGCCAGCCAAACGGCTTTTCGAGTAGGTCTGCTCAAGCAAGGCGTACAGATTGCTGCGATTGCAAAATAGAATGTTGATCCATAAATTGTGTGACCGCTGGGGAAACTAAATGAGTTGGGCAGCGTATTGGCAAACACCTCGGCAGGTCTGGGCCGATGAATCAACAGTTTCATTGTAACTTCCGTGGCACCGGCTGCGGCCATGACAAAGACTAAATATCTTACGTCATCCCATTTCTTTTGATGGCCCAAAATGACGACGGCCAGAACAGTCAGTGCGGTAACAGCCAATCCAGACCCAAAAAACGTGATGTCCTCCCAAATGCGTTCACTGCCCGCAGGAAAAACACCAAGCGCTAACCTGTGCAGTTGAGTGTCGAGACTGTTGGTATAACCAAACCAAACACATCCGGAAAGCAAACCGAACAAAATAAAACACAGCACTGATATCTGCCGCTGCCGTGTCATGCGCTTTTGCCTTTTGCGCCATCAGCAAATGGCACGATCACCCTCAGTGATTTCGGCCGTATCAGATAATTGAGCGGCGACTGAAGCATAATAACTTCCCCGTCCACCGCTACTTTAACAAAACTGCGTTTGGTCTTGACTGAAAGTGAAGTAGCTTCGAAAGTCAGTACATCTGATTTCGGTTCAGCTTTAAATACCAACGAGAAAAAATTGTACAAAAGCCCCAACCGGGTTGAAGCCCGAGGCATCATAACTCCCATAACGCCTTGTTGAAGTGTCGAACGCGTTCCAAGAGTTGGAAAGCTCATATTGTAAACATTGTTACCAACAAACAGCAGCACTGTTTTGTAATTGGCTTTTGGAAGTTCTGCCGCAGCCAATTTTAAGCGTAATAGCCGGAATCTCATTAAGACCTGAAGCGATGCTCGCGCAGCGGCCGGCCATTTGCCCAGACCCGTTTTCTGGAGGCTTTCGCGCAGTTTCACAATTGAAGGATAAAGCCCAATACTCGAGTTATTGAGGAATATGTTGCCGTTGACTTCGCCAACATCAATCAGATGAACATGTCCAGCAACAATAATTTCGACCGCTTTTTCGATGACTGTTGGAATCTGAAGGTCTTTGGCAAAGTGATTGAGCGTGCCCAAAGGAAGAACCCCAAATTTAATCGAGCTCGCCCCAACCAAAGCTGATGCAACTGCGTTGATCGTGCCGTCGCCGCCGCCTGCAACAATAATATCGTATTTTTCCTGTACAGCGGACTTCGTTAAAGCGCTTATGTCATCCCCTTTGCGGAGTTCAACAATGTGCGGCGCAATGCCATGACTTTGAAACAGCTTTTCAATTTGGTCTAAGGAAGGAGTTTCGTTTGGACCCGAACGCGGGTTAATGAGGCAACAAATTCTCAATTCTAATGTCTCTCCTTCAACGCCAGCCAACAATAGCAAAGCCCATCGTTAAGGTTATAGCACCATTGATGAGCAGCGTTCCAAGCCTATGTCTTGGCAATTCTACTCGAGCAAAAGTGGCCCACGCCATCCAGCTAAAACCCCACGACGATGAGTGATGCCCCACCTCATAGACTTGACGACGCGAGATTATCCAGAACCCGGGCTTAGAAAGCAAGGCACCCGAGCGGTGCTTACGGCATTTTCTGGCATCAGCCCGAGCAAAGCGATCACCTTCACGCCTCATATCTAAAAAAAGATATCCGCGCCTTCCATCAGCACGGATATCATTAATTTAATTTTTTATTTTGCTACAGCAAGCTGTCCACGAATTTCACCGTCAGGGAACTTGGCGGTATGTACGTTGACATAGGTCTTACCAGCCTTGATATCGGCAATCTGAGCTTCAGTAATGTCAGCGCTACCTTCTGTGACGGCATTAGACATATCAATTTCCGGAGGAGCAGTTTCACCAACTGCCGCAGGGCCGTGGATGTGAGCCGCTTTTGCATCACCTGTCAGACCATCGATTTTCATAGTCCAAGAAACTTTCTTGGTATCGGTATCAACCGTTACCTCGGCCATGCCCATGCCCTTGCTGTCTGTAGGTGGTGTTGCCTGTGCAGCAGTCAAATCTGCATGAAACTTCATCATTTCTGCTTGAGCAGCAGATATTGTGCCCGCCAAAGCAACAGTCAGGCCAGCAGCAACCCACGCAATTTTTATTTTGTTCATTATCTAAACTCCTCGGATTTAAATTTAAGTCGCAGAACATATACGGTTGAAACTATTAATCTGTTCCATACTTAGCGAATCTTTTTTTACGAAATTCGGCGAAGCAGGGACAAACTCCTAGTATAAACTACCCAAGTCCTCTTGAGGCGTGGCACGCCCCACATTCGACACGACTTCTGGGGTGCAGTCCAGTGCATTTAATTATCCTGAATTGAGAACAGATCAGCCCACACCATCCTTATCAATCCGATTAAAAACCGGCAGCGAGAAATCAAAAATGATGGCTGCCCCGCGCAAGGCAAGTGCTGCCACAAATCCTGTAACCAGTGACATGTCCTTGGAACATTCCAAGCCTTGGGCGAGCACAAAAACCGAAGCCCCAAGTAAAGCAGCGGTCACATAAATCTCTCTCCGCAAGATGATCGGAATTTCGCCGCCCAGAATATCGCGAATAACGCCGCCCAGCGTGGCCGTGGCAACACCCATGGCAATTGCAATTGTTGGCCCCGCACCATGAGACAAAGCAATCTCTGCCCCAGTCACACAGAAAAGTGCTAACCCCACCGCATCACACCAGAGCAACAACCGCATGCGGGGTTGCACCAAATGAGCCACAAAAAAAG
>JAYVPZ010000374.1:0-19210 GCA_043757105.1 Aestuariivirga sp.
TGCATGGGGGATCTCTCCGTGGGTTGCTTTCACAACACCCCATGAATCACATCAAAACTGATTTGAGAATCCCCCAACCTTAGCCGTAACTGGGGTTAACATTGTTTGATTCCTTGTTTGTTGCCAGAAGCGCCTTTGGTTAGCAGATTGTTAATAATGTAACAAGAGATTGCACAGATATTGCTGCAGGAGACTCATCGCCAAGTTTCGATGCGCAAGCCATCGATGCGGGAGAATTCGCGGGTGTTGCCTGTCAGTAATGTCAAATTGTGGCTGAGTGCGGTGGCAGCAATCAAAATATCCAAATTACCGATCATATTGCCATTGCGTTGAAGCGAGGCTCGAATAGCTCCCGCGTGACGGGCCGCTTTTGTATCGAAAGGCAAAACCGGAAAACGTTTGCGGAAATCTTCGACAACAGCAAAGCGCGTTTCTGGGACCGCATAGTTCTCTGCCCCATAGTAGAGTTCGTAAATCGATATGTCTGAAATGGCCATTTCACTTGCCGAACTGGAAACTACCTTGGTTACAGCTGGGGTGCGTTTGCGAATGGCATGAACGCAGAAATCTGTGTCCAACAAATATTTGATCACTTCCAATTGCGCTCTTGCGGCAGGCCTTGATTACGATCTTTCAGAAAATCTTCATCGACCCCTGGCGTGGAAAAAAACTCTTCCCAAGAACTTGTCGGCTTCACAGGTGTAATGAGAAGGGCGTCACCTTGCTTGGTAATCTCCACCTTCTTCACATGCTCCGGAAACGCCACAGCCTTAGGAAGGCGAATGGCTTGGGACTTGTTGTTTTTGAAGACGGTGGATTGGGGCATGGATGAGTGGCATATACCTTTTGGATATACAAGGCAAATGCTTTCGTTTATAAAACTCATAATTATGAGTTGTGCGAGGACTTCAAATAGTTTTTGCAATCAGTGGTTTCTGTCTGTTAAATATTCAATTATGTTCTTAAAAACAAACCCAACGACTGGCGATTTTTCTTTTGGTGCAATTTTTGGGGCGTTACTCGGCATTTGCTTTACAACATTGTTTCTGACAGTGCCTTTACAGATTAAATGCAACTGGATTTATGACTACCAAACCCTGATTGCGGGTGTTTTTGCCTTATTAGCAGGCGCAATCTCAATTTTGGCGTTAAGTAGACAAATCCAACAAGCCGAACAGTTTAAGAAAGAAGAACTTGAGCGAGAGCTTCGAGCGGCCAGACCCATGCTTGCTTTTGTTATCGTACCACTATTGGGTTATGCTGAAGCTTGCTACAAAATATTAAGAGATAGCTATGTTGATCTTGTACCCAATACGAACGGATTTGTTACATATCCCAAAATTAATGCCGAAATTCCACCTATCCCCGCAGATGTATTCGGCGGGTTGATAGAAAATCTGAAATTTGGTACTCCCTCAGCAGTTTCTGTACTAAGCAACATACTGACTAAGCTTCAAATCCAAAACAGTCGTTTGGTTCAGCTAAGAACTAATGAGTATAGCAGTACGTCTCACTCTCTCAAGCAGCTTCATGTTTATACGACTGACTCGTTGGAGCTCATTTCACTATGCACTCGAATGTTTGCCTACTCCCGTGGTGAAATTGACGAAGTGGAGACTGATATCAAAAAAGGACACCTTATTCAATCTGCATTTGGTAGTGAATCGTTTCTCAGCCAAGATCCGCTTATGCTGTATTTAATTGATAGTTATTCACAGTGATACCGTATTTACTCCGCCGCTTCCCTCCTCGGCCTCTTCAACACATCCTTTAAATACTGCCCGGTGTAACTCCGCTTCTCTTTCACCACATCTTCTGGCGTGCCCACAGCCACGATTTCGCCGCCGCCGTCGCCGCCTTCGGGGCCTAAGTCGATGATCCAGTCGGCGGTTTTGATGACTTCGAGATTATGCTCGATCACCACCATGGAGTTTCCTTGGTCAACCAGCTCGTGCAGCACCTCGAGAAGTTTGCGTACGTCATGGAAATGCAGGCCAGTGGTTGGCTCATCGAGCAAGTAAAGTGTGCGGCCCGTGGCGCGTTTGGCCAATTCCTTGGCCAGTTTTACGCGCTGGGCTTCGCCGCCAGAGAGCGTTGTCGCCTGTTGGCCAACCTTGATATAGCCCAACCCCACGCGCTCTAACGTTGTCATCTTATCGCGCACCGATGGCACAGCGCGGAAAAAGTCTGCGGCTTCGGCCACTGTCATATCCAAAACGTCAGAGATTGATTTGTCCTTGAACTTAATCTCAAGCGTTTCGCGGTTATAGCGTTTGCCGTGGCATTCATCGCAGGTCACATAAACATCCGGCAAGAAGTGCATTTCAATTTTGATCAGGCCATCACCTTGGCAAGTTTCGCAGCGCCCACCTTTGACGTTGAACGAGAAACGCCCCGGCCCATAGCCGCGGGCTTTGGCTTCGGGCAGGCCTGAAAACCAATCACGGATAAAGGTGAATGCACCTGTATATGTGGCGGGGTTGGAGCGTGGTGTGCGACCAATTGCGGATTGATCAATCTCAATAATTTTGTCGAGATGCTCAACGCCCTTAATATCATCATGCGCCAATGGTGGCTCACGCGAGCCCATGAGTTTACGAGCGAGCGCACGGTATATCGTGTCAACCACAAGCGTAGATTTGCCGCCGCCGGAAACACCCGTCACACAAGTGAACACACCCAATGGAATTTCAGCATCAACATTTTTGAGATTGTTGGCGCGCGCATTCTTCACGCGAATGCTGCGACCCTTTTCCCATTTGCGGCGCTTAGTTGGAATGGGCACTTGCTGAAAACCCGTGAGATATTGCCCCGTCAAGCTTTCTGGATTGGCCATGACTTCGGCAGGGGTGCCTTGCGCCACAATGCGTCCGCCATTGACACCGGCACCGGGGCCAATGTCGAGAACATAGTCGGCTTGCATAATCGCATCTTCATCATGCTCCACCACAATCACTGTGTTGCCAATGTCACGCAGGTGGATCAGGGTTTTAAGCAGCCGCGCATTGTCACGCTGATGCAAACCGATCGAGGGTTCATCGAGCACATAGAGAACGCCTGTGAGGCCAGAACCGATTTGCGAGGCCAGACGGATGCGCTGGCTTTCACCGCCAGATAATGTCCCAGAAACACGCGACATCGAAAGATAATCCAAACCCACATCGACGAGGAATTTTAAACGCTCACGAATTTCTTTCAAAATCCGCGCGGCAATTTCTTTGTCTTTCGGTTTCAGCTTCGCATCCAATTCACCAAACCACGCATCGGCTTGACGGATGGAAAAAAGCGACACTTGCGCAATGTGCAGATGATCAATCTTGATCGCCAATGTTTGTGGCTTCAGGCGGTAACCATTGCAGACCGAACACTGATGATCAGATTGATATTGCGCCAGCTCTTCGCGCATCCATTCCGAATCCGTTTCGCGCCAGCGCCGTTCAATATTGCCGATGACACCTTCAAATACTTTTTTGGTTTTGTAGGAGCGCAAACCATCATCATAAGTGATGGTCACTTCTTCTTCGCCCGTGCCATTCAAAATCACATCGCGGGTTTTCTTTGGAATGTCTTTCCACGGCGTTGTCATCGAAAATTTATAATGCTTGGCCAACGCCTCTAAGGTTTGCGTATAATAAGGTGAAGTCGCGCCCGTCTTGGCCCAAGGTGCAATCGCTCCTTGACGCAATGATAAATTCGCATCGGGCACTACCATTTCAGGTTCAAACTTCAACTCAGTTCCAAGGCCATCGCAAGCGGGGCAGGCACCGAAGGGATTGTTGAACGAGAAAATACGCGGTTCGATTTCATCAATTGTGAAGCCGGAAACTGGGCAGGCAAAGCGCTGAGAGAAGATCACGCGCTCATGAGTTTCATTTTTCGATTTGTTGGCGCTTTCCTCTGATGTCTGCGAGGCGGGTAGGGGCTTATCGGCAAATTCGGCAATCGCCAAACCATCAGCCAGCTTCAACGCCGTTTCAAAACTATCGGCCAAGCGTGTTGCCAAGTCTGGCTTCACCACCAGACGATCAACCACCACATCAATGTCGTGTTTGAACTTTTTATCGAGGGTTGGAACAGCATCAATCTCATAGAACACACCATCGACCTTCACACGCTGAAAGCCTTTCTTTTGAAATTCCGCGAACTCCTTTTTGTATTCGCCTTTGCGGCCACGCACGACCGGAGCCAGCAGATAGAGACGCGACCCTTCTGTCAAAGCCAAAGTGCGATCCACCATTTGTGTCACCGTCTGCGCTTCAATTGGCAGGCCAGTGGCTGGCGAATAGGGTACACCAATGCGCGCGAATAGCAGACGCATGTAGTCGTAAATTTCAGTCACTGTGCCAACAGTCGAGCGCGGATTGCGGCTGGTGGTTTTTTGTTCGATTGAAATGGCAGGCGAGAGGCCGTCAATCTGATCAACATCCGGCTTCTGCATCATTTCCAAAAATTGGCGGGCATAAGCAGAAAGAGATTCTACATAACGGCGTTGGCCCTCGGCATAAATGGTGTCGAATGCCAGCGATGATTTGCCCGAGCCTGAAAGCCCAGTGAACACGATCAGCTTATCGCGGGGCAAATCGACAGAGATATTTTTCAGATTGTGCTCTCTGGCACCCTGAACGGAGATGACTCGTTTGTATGACATAGGTTCTCAACTAGAATATAAGGTGAACAAAAGCAATTTCTATTGCACTATGACAGCAGTTACGGCGAACAGGTGACAGCAGTTTGAGGATGTCCACAGTGATTCTTCATGAGCAAGCAGGATGAAGAGTTTTATGGGTACGCAAGCGGTTCTTTCACAAGTTTTTGGCTTTGAAAATTTCAGGCCGGGGCAGAAAGAAGTTGTCGATAGTTTAATGGCAGGGCGGAATGTGCTGGCGGTTATGCCCACAGGTTCGGGCAAGTCGTTGTGTTATCAAGTGCCAGCCTTGGCAATGGGTGGGCTGGCTGTTGTCGTTTCACCTTTGGTGGCGCTGATGCAAGACCAAGTTGCGGCATTGAAGCTGGCGGGTGTTGAGGCCGAGACGATCAACTCCTCAGCATCGCGTGAAGAAAATGTTGAAATCTGGCGGCGTGTGGCGGCGGGGATTGTGAAGATTTTGTATCTTGCGCCTGAGCGCCTCATGACGGCCCAAATGATTTCAGCTCTCAAGAAACTTGATGTGCGTTTGATTGCTGTTGATGAAGCGCATTGCATTTCTCAATGGGGTGCATCGTTTAGGCCGGAATATGATGCTTTGCAAAATATCGCGAAAGAATTTCCAGGTGTGCCCATTGGCGCGTTTACAGCAACGGCGGATCAATCAACCCGTCAAGACATTGTGAACAAAATGTTCGCTGGCAAGGCAGATGAATATGTGGCGGGGTTTGACCGCCCTAACATTCTACTGGCTGTTGCGCCAAAGAATGAAACTAAAAAGCAAATACTGGAATTTCTGGAAGACCATAAAAATGAAAGTGGCATCATCTATTCGCTGTCGCGCAAGAGCACAGAGGAATGGGCGGCGTATTTAAAAGGGCAGGGCTATAAAGCCATAGCGTATCACGCAGGTATGTCGCCGGACGCGCGCTCTGACAATCAAAATACATTTATGACTGAGCCCGCAATCATTGTCTGCGCCACGATCGCGTTTGGCATGGGCATTGATAAGCCTGATGTGCGCTTTGTGATCCACGCCGATTTGCCGTCGTCGCTTGATGCTTACTATCAAGAGATTGGCCGAGCTGGGCGCGATGGCGAACCGGCTCATGCGCAAATGTTTTATGGTCAGCAAGACATTATGATGCGCCGCCGTTTCATCGATGATGAGGACAGCGGCGGAGAACGTCGAAAGCGTGAATTACAACGTTTGGATTCGTTGGTCGCTTATGCCGATGCGCCGTCATGCAGACGCCAAGCTTTGCTTTCATATTTTGGCGAAGAATCTGAACCTTGCGGAAATTGTGATGTGTGCCTTGATCCAGCTGAGATGATTGATGGCACAGCAGATGCGCGCAGGGTGATTGAAGCCGTTCGACAAACCGGCAGTCGCTTTGGCGCGGGCTATTTGGGTGATGTGTTGTTAGGGCAATTGACCGACAAAGTGCAGAGCACAGGACACTCAAAGCTGCTGAGTTTTGGTTTGGGCAAAGACCACAGCCGCACCCATTGGCAATCCATGGTGCGGCAAATGGTTGGAGCGGGATTGCTCAAGAAAAATGATGATGGCTATGGCGGCATCAGCTTAACGCCGCGCGGCGCGTTGCTCGCCAAAGGTGATGGTGAATTCAGGTATCGTGCGGAAACCATTCGCGTGACTCGCAAAGATAAAAAAGCCGCGTTGGTCGCAACGATTGATCCACGCGCACAAGATTTGTTGCAAGTATTGAAAGCCCTGCGATTGAAACTAGCAACCAAACGTCGCGTGCCCGCTTATGTCATATTCCCGGATCGCACCCTAATCGACATGGCGCAAAAAATTCCGCTTACCAAATGGGATTTTGCAGAGGTGCAAGGTGTAGGTGAAGCTAAGCTTGAACAATTTGGAGAAATATTTTTGGATGAGATAAAATCGTTTGTGCAGGGGCGATGAGGGATTTTCACTTGACATTTTTTATAACAAGCGCACACTCGTTCTATCAGCTGCAGTGATTGGCGCTGGTGTTAAACCTGAAAGTCTAACAATCTCGGAGGGGCCATGACTCCACCAAATTATCAAGTCGGATCATAGCAGGACTTGTGATCACTTTTCGGTTTCGTCCCTCGACTGAATATCGATCGTTCCAAACCGGATTGCTAAATCTTTCAACACATTGACGAGATGCTTTTGCATTCTCATTTTCGGTTCGGCTCCTGCCGGATCATTTCAAGCTAAAACTCGATCCTCCCGAGGGCCCCGCTGGCGCGTTTTCGTCGCAGCGGGGCTGATCGTTTTTAATAGCTTCGCGAGACCATAATTCAAAAGATGTCGAACCGCTTTGACTGAGCCCAAAGTTCGGGTAATGAGCCGCGATGTCTAAATCAAACTTTGAAATTTTTCTTGTGGCTACACCAGGGCTGGAAGCAGAACTATATGCCGAAGCAAAGGAATTAAATTTTCTATCACCGAAGATAATTATCGGTGGTGTTACGATTCAGGGCGATTGGCCTGAAGTTTGGCGAGCTAATCTGGAGCTGCGCGGCTGTTCGCGCGTATTGGCCCGCATTGGTGAGTTTCGCGTATCGCATTTGGCTCAACTCGATAAATTGGCGCATGCATTTCCGTGGAAGAAATTTCTGCGCCATGATGTGCCTGTTTCCGTTGAAGCGACCTGTAAGAAATCGAAAATTTATCATAGTGGCGCTGTGACCCAACGTATTGCCGCAGCAATCAAAGATGAGGTCGGTGCCGCAATCGATAAGGCTGCTACACTTGCAATCAAGGTTCGCATTGAGCGCGACATGGCAACCATCAGCATCGATACTTCGGGCGAAATGCTGCACAAGCGCGGCCATAAGGAAGCCGTTGGCAAAGCGCCAATGCGCGAGACTCTAGCATCGTTGATCCTGCGTCGTTGCAATTACGACGGCAAAGAAACTGTTGTCGATCCGATGTGTGGTTCTGGCACCTTCGTTATTGAAGCTGCAGAAATTGCAGCAAAACTCAAACCCGGCCGCAACCGAAACTTCGCATTTCAACTGCTCAAATCATTTGATGCAGCAGCTTGGGCGGAGTTGAAAGCCAAAAACAAAAATATATCCCCCTTGCAAAAATTCTTTGGCAGTGACCGCGATGCTGGAGCAATTGCATCAAGCGTAGCAAATGCTGAACGCGCTGGCGTTTCTGCTTTTACTATTTTCGCAAAACGGCCCATTAGCGAACTCAGGCCGCCGGAAGGCGCGCCCGGACTTGTGATTGTCAACCCACCTTACGGCACCCGCATTGGCGACAAGAAACCACTCTTCACTTTGTATGGGGCGCTCGGAAAAACTTTGGCTGAGCGCTTCAAGGGTTGGCGCGTTGGCATCGCCACGTCTGATTCTTCACTCGCTAAAGCGACAGGTTTAGTTTTCGCCGATTCAGGTAAATCGATTTCTCATGGCGGAATCAGTGTCTATGTGTTTCAGACTAAGACATTGTCCTAAAGCCACAATATTCAATTTGTTAAAAAATAGTCACCTGATGGTCAAGTTTTCGCCGTTATTACAAAGCTAATGCGAAATTGGACGCGGGGGCGGATTAAACCGTCATATGTCAATATAATTTGGAGAACTCAAATGGCCAATATCGTTTCTGATATTATGAAAATGGCAACACCAGCAATCATCGACAAGATTGCTTCAAGCTTTGGTTTAAGCGGCGCTGCCGTAAGTTCAATTTTAGCTTCAGCTGTTCCGGCTTTGATGGGCGCAGTGGCGAACCGTTCTGCAAGTGCCAGTGGTGCTAAAGATGTTCTGGCTGTTCTTGTTGGTGCTAATCCAAACTTAGCCAGCGGCTTGGTTTCTGCCTTGACGGGTGCAAACGCTGGTAACCTGGCATCAAGCGGCACTTCAATGTTGACAAGCTTGCTCGGCCAGGGTGGTCTTAGTACATTCACTAATGCTGTGTTGGGTAACACAGGAGTTGCTCCTGCTGCTGGCGCATCCATCATGGGTGTAGCTGGTCAAATGGTGATGGGTGCATTGGCGAAGGAAAGTTTAGGTCTTGACCCAGCTGGATTGATGAAGTTGATGGCTTCGCAAAAGGGCTTTATCCAGGCTGCATTACCAGCAAGTGTAGCTGGTCTTGTTCATATGGCAAGTTCAGCTGAATCGAGCGCCACATCAACAGTCAGCAATACTGCAGCATCCGTCAAAAATGCTGTGCCGACGCCTTCCATGCCAACTACAACAGGCGGCATGAGTTGGTTGAAATATGCCATTCCAGCTGCTGCGATTGCACTTGCCGCTTGGTATTTCATGAGCCCACACGGTGTTGTTGATAATGCAACGACAATGACGAAACCTGTTGTAACAGAAACTGCTCCGGTAGTGCCTGCAGCAGCTACTGGTATCATGATCGACAACATCGACGTGACCAAAAACCTGACTGGCGCATTTACTGATCTTACTGGATCACTTGGTGGCATCACTGATGTGGCTTCTGCCACAGTTGCTTTGCCAAAATTGCAGACCGCTGCAACAGCAATCACAGCTGTTTTAGGTCTTGCTGCTAAGTTCACACCAGAACAAAAAGCAGCAGTTGCCGCCCTCGTGAATGGCGTCTTGCCAGCGCTTACTGCGGCTGCAACAAAGGTTGAAGGTGTTGCTGGTGTAAGCGATTTGGTAAAACCAATTCTTGATGGTTTGTTGGCCAATCTTGGCAATCTCGCTAAGTAAACTTCGAATATTAAATTCATCGGCGGGGCTCATGCTCCGCCGTTTTTGATTGTGTTGAATGCTTCTTCGGATAAGGTTGATCAAAATAATTGGAAAAAAAGCATGAACACAATTCAAGGTACAATCGATCCGCGCTTTGAAAAAGTTAGAGACGCATTTGCGGCGAACTTCGCCGCGGGTCTTGAACATGGCGCAGCAGTGGCCATAATGCTTGATGGCAAGCTGGTGGTTGACCTTTGGGCCGGCCATGCCGACAAAGCCAAAACCAAACCATGGCAACGCGATACAATTGCAAATGTCTGGTCATCGACTAAAGGCGTTGTGGCTGCTGCTATTGCAATGGCAGTTGAGCAAGGAAAGTTGCATTACGACCAACCCATTGCCAGTGTCTGGCCGGAATTTGCAGTAAGCGGTAAAGAACAAATCACTCTTAATCAAACCATGTCTCATACGTCTGGCCTCAATGGATTGAATGTACCGATTAGTGAAGATGAATTGATTGCATGGACTCCGTATGTGAACGCGCTTGCCGACATGACACCTAATTGGCAGCCTGGAACAGACTGTGCTTACCATGCTTTGAGTTATGGCCATTTAGCAGCCGAGCCTTTGCGCCGCGTGACGGGCAAATCAATCGGTCAATATGTGCGCGAGGAAATTGCTGAGCCACTTGATGTTGAGTTTTATATCGGTGTTCCAGAAGAACATGATCACCGTTGTGCTGAGATGATCGAAGGGGCAGGGTGCAATGATTGGGTTAATCTTGTGCTTTCCAGCCCATATCCGCAAGCCTGTGCCAACCCTACACCTGTGGCCACGGCCCCTAACCATCGCCGCTGGCGTGCTGCTGAAGTGCCCGGTGGCAATGGCCATTGCGATGCGCGAGCACTTGCAACGATTTATGGCGATATGTGTGGCAGTCATTCAAAGTTGATGAACAAAGAAACCCGCGCCGAAGCCAGCCGTGTTCGCTTTCGTGGGCAAGACAACGGCTTTAATATGCCAACAGTCTGGGGTGCAGGCTTCAGTTTAGAAGATGAGACCTATGGCATATGGGCCTCAAAACAGACGATTGGCCATAGCGGTTGGGGCGGCACAATGGCTTTCGGTGATCCTGATATCGGGCTAGGTTTTGCTTACATCACCAATAATATGTTGGGTTTTGAGACTGTTGATCCAAGACGCGAAAGATTGATTTTTGCGGTTTATGACTCGCTTTAACTTTGGCATTCGTTACGGGTTCAGAAGAAACACAACATAACCTCGAAAATTTGGATTGTGCTGAAGCGAGGCTGGTGCTTGCCATTCACCACCCTGCAAGAGGCCAATACGAAATGGCACTTTCAATTTATCGAGCCGCGATAGATATTTGGTATAGCCGTTGATCACGTGCCTGCCTTGGTAGATTTGCAAAACCACTTCGTCGACAACGCTAGCCAAGGCATCAAGTCCAGCGGGGTTGCCATTTGCGCTCCAATCTAGCAGGCCTGTTACGCTCAACTTAAACTCTTTAGGTAATCTCTCGCGCAGTCGCGTTAAAAAATTAGCGTATCGTTCGAGGTGTTTGGTGCCTGCATCGAAATCAATTTGAAAGCCAATGAGTTTGTTGCCCTTTGCTTTCCAACTTTGCACATGTCTCAAGACATCGTCAAAAATCACATCATTCCATTCAAGCGTCTGGACACGGTAAACAATCCAAAGATCAGACCTAGTAACGTGAGGCAAAGCGCTGCGCTGTGAAATCACATGTGGCTTGCCGCGATCAGAAACTTCGCCCGCCAGCAAATATATTTCATTGGCGTTTGAAAGGGCAGACTGTGGCTTGATTCCCGCCCAAAGCCAAAAATTTTGATAATCTTCAGCTCGCACATTTTCAGCGCGAGCAGTTGCGCCCCAGACAATTAATCCGACAACGACCCACAACCACTTACCAATAATAGTGCAGCTCCTTGGCATAAGAGGTGTCACCATATTTGGCCTTTAGCTCATTGAACCATTTCTTGCGCTGACCTTCAGAAACGTCGTCTCCACCACAATCATTGCTGTGTGTGGGTTCATAGCAGTGAACTGCACGAAATAGGGCATAGGCATTTTCTTGATGCGTGGCTTTTGGATTCTTCATAATGTCGATGTAAAAATCCTGTCGATAAATTTGCTTGCCAGAAAATAACGTGCCTGTGCCACCGAGTTCAACCTTTTCAACCGGAGCAAGTGAAAAATCTCCGTACGCGCGGATGAAATCGCCAAAGCACAATCTACCTTGAATGCTTTTCTCATTTGCATTCAATAATTTTGCGACTTCAATCAAGTCAGGGCAAATGTAATCTTCTTTGCTTCCCTGCCATCTAAAAGCTTCGAAATAATCATATGGCTTGCCGTCGTCATCCTGCGCAAGTTTTGCGGGCAGCAATTTAATGTCCTCGAGAAATCCTTTGAAATGACCTTGTGTCAAATCACGAGCAAATAATCGAAAAAGCGCGGTCTTGCTTTCTTCCTTTGGCACATTGGTTGCAACGCCCTGTTGGCGGAGCAGTATAGGGCCTGCTATGTAATCGAGCACATATTGGCGAAGCAATGGTTCTTGAACCAACGAGTCTGGCGCGAACACAGCGGAAATATTCTTTGAGCGCTCGTCAATCATTGCCAAGGCCAACTCGAGCGAACCGCGTTGAAATGCTTGTGTGGCTTTCGGAAAAACATTGACCAGAACAGCGCGTGCAGATTTATCTCCTGTGGCATCAAGTGCTGAAACCCGCAGTAATTGTCCGCTAAACTCAACATAGCTCCACGCATCACCAGAAGCTGCTTTTTCCGGCAAGAGCTGCAGAACAGTCTTGGCGTCTTTGTCCACAAACCATGCGCGGGCTGCCAAAAGATAGTTGTAAATATCTTCGTGTGCAGAAAAGCGCTCATGTTGCGCAACAATGACTTCTGCTTTCATGCCGGGCAAAACCTTGCCTTCGGAATCTACCTGCTCGCGCATTGAGCGCAAATCTTCCATCGCCAACAACAAAGTGTCAGACGTGATTCCTTGATCAGCATTTGCAGGCAGCTTAAGGTCCAACTCATTGACCACGGCAAATCCTACTTCATCAATATTGCTCCGTCCCACTGTTTCGGAATAGGCGGCGGCCAATTTTTGCGTGTCGCCTGATATCCAGTAAGCCCGGCGCAATAGTCCTGTGGCAGACGCGGCATATGCGCCTTTGGGATAATCCTTCAAATAAGCGTTCAAACTATCAAGCGCTACTTTGACACTTTCGGACGAGACATTCTCTTTTTGCAATGTTCCGTATTCACTAAAGGCAGTAGCTTGCGCTCCCAATAGCGCCACGCGAGCTTGCATATAGCGTGACGCCTCGCGCACCCAAGGCTGCGCGGAATGAGCAAGAGCTGCAAATCCAGTCGCATCGGTGTGGCTAACAAAATAGAAATTTCGAATTGCATAAATATAGGCCGCAAAATCTTTGGCAGCTGGAGACTGAACTTCAATGATAGCATCTCCGCCACCCGCAGTTTTACATTTTAAAGCCTTGCGGATATTGGAAAGTTTTGTCTTTTCGGCGTCAGTCACGCTCACGTCGGAAGCAATGGCAGAAAGGAAGCCCGCACTTCCGGCTTCGTCGCTGACGCAGATTGTGCCTTCGCCATATTCGTTGTCTGATTCAACTGCTGGAGCTTTTGCTCCAACATCAATCGAACTCCGGAACGTTGCCCAATCGCTCGGCCAATAATTCACCACAGTTGCATTTGGCTCAGTAGAGGGTTTGATTGGTTTCAATTTTTGGTGGCGCAGATCGGACAACAAGTAAATCAAATTGATGCGGGTATCATTGCCGGGTGAAATAATCCCCATGCTGTCGCAATTGGTAAAGGCATCAAAATAGATTTTCATCGTTTGCCCACATCCACCATTGTCGGCACTGGCGCGGGCAGGGCTTTCAAAAGCCAATGCGGCTATAGCAAAGAAGAACCAGACTATATTGCGCATTGCTATGCTCCTGTTGATTGCAGCATGCATGTTACCCTGTCTGCAGCGTTTGTCACCACCGCCAAAGAACTCCGCCGCATACGCCGTTCCTTCATTGCTTCATTAACGAACAAATAACTGATTCCGGTCAATGCCTGCATGGGGAATGTGACGCAGATGCGCACAGTGATTTGGGGTTGAAGCATGAAGATTGGCAATATTTTGGTAGCCAAGGGTCTGGCTACTGTTGCAGATATAAACCGGGCGACTGAGCACCAACTTACCAACGGCGGGCGCATTGGCGACAGCATTGTTGCGTTGGGGATTTTAACCAACGAACAAATTGAAAAAGTCCTCAGCGAAGCGCCGCAAGCCCCTGTCGCGTTGGCGGACATTGGCGTTGATCCGGCAGGGCTACTCGAACTTGCCGTCAAAGGCATGTACTCAGAAAGCCTTGAAACAGCTTCACAAATTTCCGAATCTTTGAAATTGTCTAGCAACATTATCAACCAACTTTTGCAAGAAGCCAAGGAGCGCAAATTGGTCGAAGCACTGGTATCGTCTTCAGTCGGTGGGACTATGGCTGAACAACGTTTGACCTTGACAAGGGCAGGGCGAGACTGGGCCGCTGATGCCATGAAGCGCTGTCAATATTTTGGGCCAGCACCAGTGTCACTCAAAGACTATCAGGAACGCATTGAAAATCAACGCGTTGCAAATGAACATGTTACGCGCAAGCAGTTGGATGATGCCTTCAACGGTTTAGTCATGACCGAACGCTTTATCAGCCGACTTGGCCCCGCCGTAAATTCTGGCAATGCAATTCTGATTTATGGCCCAGCAGGCAATGGAAAAACCACGGTTGCCGAAATTGTTGGCAAAATTTTCCAGAACGTTATTTATGTGCCTTACTGCGTTGATATCGATGGCGAAATCATGAAGGTTTATGATCCAACTGTGCATAAAAAAGTGGATGAAGCGCCTGACCAAACGGGTGGAACGGGTCTGCGGCGTGCACGCGTTGATACGCGATGGGTTGCTTGCTACCGACCATTGGTAATTACTGGTGGCGAATTGACCATCGAAATGCTGGATTTGAAATACAACACAGTTGCTAAGTTCTATGAAGCGCCACTGCATATTAAAGCGCTGAATGGCACATTTCTCATCGACGATTTTGGCCGTCAACGCGCCAAGCCAGAAGACATTCTCAATCGGTGGATCGTGCCATTAAACAGCAAGGTCGACTATCTCACGCTTCACACCGGAAAAAGTGTGCGGATTCCATTTGATGAGATCGTTATTTTTTCAACCAACCTGCATCCCGACGATTTGATGGATCCTGCTTTCCAGCGCCGCATTGCTTACAAGCTTGAAACTTTGGAGCCCTCGGAAGAGGTTTACCGAAAGGTGTTTGAAGGCATTGCGCGTAAAGCGGGACTTTTATTGACGGAATCCATTTTTGCGCAAGTTCTGCAAGCCATCAGGGCGAGCGATGCGCCTTTGGCCTATTTCCAACCAAAATTTATCGTTGAACAGGTTTTGGCCTCGTGCAAGTTTGAAGGCACAAAACCACAATTCTCTTACGACAATGTTTTAGACGCGCTCACCAACCTGTTCGTGAAAAAGGCAGATGGCAATATGTTTGGTATCAAGCGGAGTTAGTGCGTGAAAGTTTAACGAGGGGCTTCGCCAAACTAGGAAATATGATGCAAAGCAGATGGAATTGGTCTATTTACCTGCTCGCAGAAGTAACATTAGGAATTCAAAAATGGCCAATAAAAATCCGAATGATGGCGTGGACGTGACAAAAGCGTGGGCAGCAACGCAGGATCAGAAAAGTTCATCAAAACGCCTTCGAATTTTCGCGTTGCTGTCATGGGCTGTGGCCATTGGCGGCGAAATTTTCGGCATTTATGAGCTCAAGCAGCACAAATTCGACAATGGTAATCTGCCGCTGTTGATTGGCATTCTGGTTGGCATCGCCGTTTTTGCGATTGCTGGCAGCATGTTGTGGAAAGCTGCCAATCGCCACGACCCAGCTACCAAGGCAGACGCATTTCGCTTCTTCGTCCAGAACCAGCTTGGTGCTATTATAACACTGATCGCCTTCCTGCCTTTGATCGTCCTGATTTTCATGGACAAGGACATGGATCCCAAGAACAAGCAGATCGCGGGCGGCATCGGCGCGGCCCTCGCGGTCATTGCAACTTTGCTCGGCGTAAATTTAAAACCGCCATCGGTTGAGTCTTACACCCAAGACATGAATGCCTGCGCCACCCAGATCAAGACGGGCCAACCCACCACGGCCTGTTCGCCTGATGTGGCATCGCAAGCCCAAGACATCGCCCGCGATTCCACCGCCATCACCGACGCCACAAAATCCGCCGCAAATCCAAACGGCACGGACGTAGTCTATTGGATCGCACCCGATGCCGGCGCCAAAAAGTCCGACACCCCACATGTGTTCCACCTGTGCGAAGCCGTCAGCCCGCTGAACGGCAAAACCATCAATCACGGCAGTGTGACGCAAGCTTATGCGGAGAATGCAATTCGCATTACGAAGCAGATTGATATGGAGCAGAAGCAGTGCGGGATTGTAAAGGGGTAGGGGCTATTTGCGCATTTCTTTGACAATGTCTCGTCTTAGTGAGTTCCCGAAATAAACCTTGCCATCTTTCGAAAATAACCATCCGCCAGAACGCGGATGCTCATCATAATCGACAAGATCAAAATCGGGATCACGCGCTAAATGAGGCTGTAAGAGATTGCCCAAGTTCTTGCGCACGCGCTTAGAAGCAAGCCGCTTATCTTCCTTGTCGCTCTTGGCGCAAGTGATGCCCGAAATGGGCGTATGGCGGCGGGAGTGGGACATGGACTGGGTTCACCATAAAATCGTGTCAACAATTGGAAGTTAAAAATGACTGCCTTTCGTCTTCGCCTACGGCAGTGGGAGAGTGAGCCTCGACGAACGGGCCCCTTTGCCGAAGGCAGTGGGGTTGATGAGGGACTGCTGGCAACAAAGTAGAAATTATCTATCAATATCATATACTTGAATTCCAATAATAAAATGCACTGTCAGCGTAACCCCAACTGAAAGACAAGACCATCAACCACGGCACAGTGACAGAAGCCTACGCCCAAAATGCAATCCGCATTACCAAGCAGATTGATATGGAGCAGAAGCAATGCGGGTTTGTGGCGGCTCAGTGATTTCTAACAGCCAACACCACACTTTGCCCTCATTCCGTGCAAGGGCCTCGCCTTTTGCGTCACTTAATGCAAAGGGTTTGCCCGCGACACGGCATCCAACTTTGGTTCGACATATTCGGTTTGCCGGACAGGATTCCAGCTCGCGCCTACGCTTCGCTTCGCCTGAGTTGGAATGACGTCGAGCAGATGAATGCCTTGGCACCGCAATCGCTGCAATCTAACGACTCATTCAACTTGACAACAAACAAAAATGTAACTACGATTATATAACTACAAAAAAGGACTACATCTTGGAATGGATATGGAACCATGAAAAGAACCGAACCAACAAACGCGACCATGGCTTGAGCTTTGAAACAGCTCAGCTGGTTTTTAACAACCCGCTCGCGCTCAGCCGACCAGACCATCATCCAGATGGGGAACGATGGCAAACTGTAGGGTCGGTCGGCACAGTGGTTTTGTTTGTCGTCCATACTTGGCCAGAAACGGATGCAGCAACCGATTTAGAAGTTGGCCGCATCATCAGCGCCCGCAAGGCCACATCGCATGAAAGGAGAGCTTATGAAGAAGAAAATTTCTAAACCACTGACCACAGCGCAGCTAACTGAATTGGCTGCGCTGGAAGCTTTGTCTGATGCACAGTTCAACACCAAAGACATACCCGAACAGCGCGATTGGAGCGATGCCAAACGCGGCCTATTTTATCGCCCCATTAAAAAACAACTCACTCTGCGCCTCGATGCTGACCTGATTGACTGGTTCAAAACCCACAGCCCAAACGGAGAGGGTTATCAGACGGAAATCAACAAGGCGCTGCGGGAATTTGTGACGGGGCGGGAGAGTTAAATGCAGTGGCACCGTAATTCACTGAGAAGAATATTTTTGGCTAGAAATTTCGGAATATCGCTCGCTTTCGCGATGATGTTAGTAGTTGGCTATTCCGATGCAGCAAAAGCGGCAAATGTGAAGCCAATTGATGCGGCAGTCGTTGCTTTAGTTATTTTTAACTACAGATTTGATTCGAATCTTTGTTCCCTCCCCTTAGACCCACGATTGGACGGAATCGAGTCATACGTGATGGGCTTTTCTCCCAAATTGTATCTCAAGGGAGTTCAAAAAGGCCAAGCGGTTCTTTCAGAGTCACTGAGGGGTTTGGAAAAATTTAAGGGGGTGAATCCGGTAGAATTCCTCTGTGTAGCAGCCAAGGAAACACACAACGTATACTGGCAGATAATTGAAAAAACGTGGAACACACTGCAGTAGCAGGTCACATGATTCAGCACTTCAGTTTGCTTTCAAGTGCTGAAAATTATCGCGCATATCCCGAAATGAAATCCATCTTTGCTCTAAATTTTTGCCTAAGCTCAATCATATTGGGCTGGCGTAGTTCTTCCAAGTAGGAGTCAAATTCATCTTTGATCATCGAATGAAATTTTGTTCGATTAATCTTAGCTAATTGGTCTCCAACCAATTGAAATATTGATCCACTAGCGCAAACAATAAGATTGTTGTTAGTGCTCCCGGAATGATGGATGCCGCAACGGCACCAATCAAAGATATTTCCGGCAACTTTTCTCGCTTGGGCGTCCGAACCGAAGAGTGTTTTGAACGATTGACACCGAATTAAAAAATTTACACATAGTTGTCCACTGCAACCTCTGTGCTCTCGCTTTCCCTCTCGAAATCCCTGCACCGTTTCAAGAACAATGAAATCCAAGGCAAGGGTTGCAAAGCCAAACCTTTGTAGATTTCCATTACCATCGTTCCCCAATCTGATCAGTTCATCCGCCGGAAATAAGAATCGCTCATTGATACGCATTTTCAGTGTATCAATCGCTAAAAGCCAGTCGTCCGTGAGCTGGCTTTCATCAAGTTTGAGATTGATCCAATTTGAGCGTCGAAATTTCGGGGCAATTTCAAAATTTTTACTCACCTCTTCCCCCTAAACGTCCTGCTCCCAGGCTTCCCGCCAGAACTCCCAGCCTTCCGCTTCGCATCGCCCTTCGGCCAGCTGGATTCGGCGGTTTGGATGTTGGGGTTTTTGGCTAGCGGATCATCCATCACTGCAAGCTCAACGGCGCGCAAACGTTTCACTTCGTCACGCAATCTTGCGGCTTCTTCGAACTCCAAATTCGAGGCGGCTTCTTTCATGCGCTTTTCCATGTCGGCCAGCACCTTGGCAAGGTTGTGGCCGATCAATGGGCCGCCTTCGCTCAATCCGCCATCCACCTGCACATGATCTTGCTCATAAACACTCTTCATGATGTCCACGATGTTTTTGCGGATCGACACGGGCGTGATGTTGTTGGCCACATTATAGGCTTCTTGTTTTTCTCGGCGGCGATTGGTCTCAGCAATGGCGCGTTCCATGCTGCCAGTAATTTTATCAGCATACATAATCACCCGGCCATCAATGTTGCGCGCGGCGCGGCCGATGGTTTGCACCAGTGATGTTTCCGACCGGAGGAAGCCCTCTTTATCTGCATCCAAGATTGCCACCAACGCGCATTCCGGAATATCCAAACCTTCGCGCAGCAAATTGATGCCGATCAACACATCGAAAGCGCCCAAGCGCAAATCGCGCAAGATCTCGATGCGCTCCATCGTATCAATATCGCTGTGCATATAGCGCACGCGAATGCCTTGCTCGTGCATATATTCGGTGAGGTCTTCGGCCATGCGCT